>CAZKTR010000602.1:0-2309 GCA_964555525.1 uncultured Pirellulaceae bacterium | reverse complement strand
AACAGCTTTGTCGTGCGTGATCTGAAAATCATTGAGGGCAATTCAGGCCCGTTTGTGGCGATGCCCAGTAGAAAGCTGACCGATAACTGTGGGAACTGTCGAACCAAAAATCATCTCCGAGCGAACTTCTGTAATCAATGCGGCAAGAAGTTGACTCACAATCGAGTGGAGCATGATGCGGGAGGGCGAGCCAAGTTGTATGCCGATGTGGCTCATCCGGTAAATGCGGCTTGCCGAGAGATGATTCAACTGCGAGTGGTGGAGGAGTTCAAAAAGGAGTTGGAGTTGGCGTCTCAGCCGGGCTACTCGCCTCGCTACGAAAAAGATTACTTCGATGAGGACCCAGGCCCTGAAGCGGGTTCGAAAGACGATAAACCAGCTCGCGAACCCGTCTCCGAAGGCCTCGATAAGCCTACGGAGGCGCACTCAGAGGGGGGCGACCAGCCACCTCAGAAGGATGTTTCGGTTCAGATTCGGATCGATTCTGCCGAAAAAAAGCCCTATAAAACGCACAAACCTAATGACGATTTGAGTCAAGAGACGAATTCTCAAGAAGAAGACTTCGGCAAAGGCGTGTTTGAGTAATTTTACCGATCAAAATAATTCGGTAACTCGACTATACTTATCGGCCGACCTTCTGATTGAACTGACAGGCACACCAATTATGCTTCGCTCACCGATTTTGTTCGTTTTCTCTCGTTGCTTCGCCGCCGCGATCTGCTTTGCCGTGTTTGGGTGTTCTAGCCAAGTCCAAGCTCAGGCTCAACCAAGGGCTTTCGCCGACGGAGTTCTAAAGACGATCCCGACGAAATTGGACCCACGCGATACTCACTCGCTGCCAAGCCGCATGCCGGGAATTACTGCTGACGATTGGAAGCCAAATCTGTATCCGGTCGAAGAGACATTGATCGGTAAGTCCCGCCAAGTCACTTTGTACCGTGATCCGGTGTGGGAGCTCGAATTCTCGTTCTTGCCGCTGCGTCAAGAAAAAGTCAAATTGCCATCAATTGTAGGCGGATTGGAAAACCGCGTCGTTTGGTACTTGGTCGTCCGCGTGCGAAACACTGGTGCGGCAATGACATACAAAGACGTTCGCCAGAGCGCAGACACCGAACACATCGTTCGTAAGTTACAGTACGACAAGCCCATTGACTCAGCAGACATCGATTTCGCACCGCGATTTGTGCTGCAAGGATGGGTAGAGGATGAGGTAGCTGGTCAGTATAAAAAAATTGAATACGCTTCGGTTATCGATGCGACGGCGTTGTCTCAGATCCAAGAAATCGAAGATCCGAACCAAAAGCTGTTAGATACTCATCAGCTGTCCAAGGTGAAGATTCCGATGGCCAAGAACGATGTCGACCCTGGTGTTTGGGGTGTTGCGATTTGGGAGGGCGTGAATCCGTCCATCGATTACGTAAGTGTTCGGGTCGAGGGGCTTTCCAATGCTTATCGTTTGAAGGATCCGGAAACGAAAGCGGCTTTTGCCAAAACTCTACAATTGAACTTTTGGCGTCCCGGTGATGCTGTGGGGCAGCAACGTGACCAACTGAGTTATGGAATTCCGTTGGTTGATGACGCTAATGAGCAGATTCGGATTTGTAAATTTTACGAGTTGCCGGGGCCATTGCTGCGGACTTATTTGGATCGTCGGGAAGTCAAGCGAAAGGTCTTGATCGGTGAAATTGACGCCAAAGTGAACCTAGAAACCTTTAAGTCCAAGTTGACCGATGACTTGGATGCTGGCAATTTGCCGGACGACTTGACCAAACCGATCGCTAAAGTGGGCATCGATTTGCCCGCAGACGCGGCGCTTACTACCGTAATTCCCGGTAGAAAGTGGGCTTTTGACAACGGAGAGCAAAAATACGTGGTCCAGCTAGAACCTCAGTTTTGGGAGCCAGACTTCGGGCAAATTCGGTTCATAAAGACTCTTGATTATCTGTGGATTTACCGATAACATCTGTGACTCTCAAAACCGCAAAAAATTAGATTATACGAAGTTCAGGATACTAAAATGGCCCACAAAAAGGGACAAGGCTCCAGTCGCAACGGCCGCGATTCGAATGCCCAACGCCGCGGCGTTAAAAAGTTTGGTGGCGAAAAAGTTATCGCCGGTAACATCCTTATCCGCCAAGTTGGAAACAAATGGCACCCCGGCAAAGGTGTCGGTCAGGGAAAAGACTACACGCTTTTCGCGCTGATTGATGGACACATCATGTTCGACCGAAAAGGTCGCCGAATCAACGTTGTCGCCGAAGCTGCCAATTAAGCTTCAAGACGATCGATGATTCCTCGCCTATAGCGAG
>CAZKTR010000601.1:0-2319 GCA_964555525.1 uncultured Pirellulaceae bacterium | reverse complement strand
GATTTGGTATTTTTCGATTGGTTCCTTCATTTTCTTTCACCTTTGCTGGATACGTTAGGCAAAAGTCTAGGTCATGATAGCGCAATTAAATTAAGCAAACCGTTTTTTAGAGAATAAGAAAAGGACTTCTCAGCTACCGTTTGTAGGGAATAGATAGATTGATGTCGCGGTGCCCGCCGAAATAGAGTCTATACTTGGTTCTCATTGGCGTCAGGATCTAGCCAACTCACGTAACGATTGTAAGCGAGCCGCTGGGCGATAGCCGATGGCGGCTCTCAAGTGAGATTCCGCCTGAAGGCGGAACTACAAACACACAAACAAGTTTGAATCATCGCTCGCCCTATGTGGATGACAACCAAAATCCAGCAGGCACCGAATCAACGCTCGCCCAATCCGGCGATGACTTGGAAGCCCAATCCGCAAATTGGCTTTACCGTTTGGTTGTTGCTCGCTGGGTTAATTTTGCTAACCCGTTTACCCACGACCGGGATGGCTCAAACATCGCCGCCACAAACAGCCTCGCCGCCGCCAACGACCGCCGAAACTTTCTCAGGGACGATCACCGAAGTGAAGCCCAGTGAACTCTCGGTTCGCTTGAAAAGCGGCCTAGTCCAACGCTACGGAATTCAAGACGCGACAACGCGAGCCGTTTCGGTCGCGGGCAAGGCTTACAATATTCCAGCCGATATCGAGGTCGCCGGTGAACTGCCGATGAAGCTGATCGAACGAGGGATGGTGGTGCGTTTTAAGGCTCGATGTACCCTTGATGGAAAGTACCAAGGGCTCGTGCAGACTGCTCAGCTGGTCAATGAATCACAATCCAACAGCGATCCTGACGGTTCCCGAACAAAGCAATCGGACCCGATGAAGGTTAAATTCCTGGAACGCCCCACCGATAGTGCGACTTTGGCAAACGTCGAAGTTGTCGGACGTGTGCAGAGTTTTGCCGGCAACCAGCTCTACTTACACGTCCAGTCGGCTCGCTGGGCTCCGCAAGGTCGTATCAATTTTGCGTTCGCGGCCGATGCAAAATTGTCGCTGCGAGACCGTTCGCTGGAGCGAGTGGTAGCGGGTGATACGGTGCGGTTGGGGCAAGCACTTGCGTTTGAAACTGGTGAGAAAGTGATTCAGCGTATTCGGATTCGGGCTGCCGGCAAACGTGAGTCGTTGACCAAGTCGTTTCATGGAAAACTAGAGAACAAGTTTCGCCATCTGTCCAATCAGCCGTCCAAGCCTCGAGAGGTCCGGTCGGCTCATTTTGTTTTGCAAACCGACTTGTCCGATCGCAGCGCGACGATTTTGTTGGCAAAGCTGGAGACCATGTATGAGTTGGTCAGTGGTTACTTTCGCCGGCAACCTAGTCGTGCGATCGAGTGTTACATCGTGCGAGACATCGAGAATTGGCCGACGGAATTAGACGAGGTGGGAGCAAAGGAAATTCGCAAAGGATCGGGGCTCACGTTTTCCCAGCCGCTGAACGGGAGAACCAAGACGGTCGTGTACGCTTGCCAGGATCACGCGATTGCTCAGCATGAAGCGGTTCATGCGTTTTGCATTCAAACCTTCGGCGGGCTCGGCCCGGTTTGGTACGCTGAAGGCTTGGCGGAAATGGGCCAATATTGGAAGCCAGAAGTACGAGCGGTGAACATCGATCCTATTTTGATCGGCTATCTAAATAATGCCCCTAAGAATCAGTTGACCAAGATCGTTGCTGAGGGCCAGATTACGGGAGATTCTTGGCAGGCCTATGCGTCACGGTGGGCGATTTGTCATTTGTTAGCTCACAACCCAAACTATTCCGCTCGGTTTAAGACTTTGGGTGTCAATTTAATGACCGGCCAAACGGATTCGTTTGAGGCGGCTTATGCTAAACAGGTCGAACAAATCTCGTTTGAGTACGATCTGTTTTTGAAGAACCTTGGCAATGGCTATCGAGTTGATTTGTGTTGCTGGGATTGGCAGGCGGAGGCGAAAGAGTTAACGGCCGAGGGCCGACTGGATTGCATTGTTAAGGCAAAGGCAGGTTGGCAGGCGACGGGGTTGCAGGCTGAGGCGGGGCAGGTCTACGATTTCGCCGGTCTGGGGAAGTGGAAGATCGACCCGCAGACGGAAATGAATGCCGATGGTGACGGGGTAGGGCAGGGGACGCTCGTTGGTGTGTGGCTGTCGGATTATCAGTTGAGCAAACCTTTTGAGCTGGGGACGCGAGGGAAGTTTATTGCCCCGCAAAAGGGACATTTGTTCGTACGCTGTCGTGATGCGTGGACGAATCTGGAAGATAACCAAGGGCAGGTGAGGTTGTATTTGCGGAAGTCGAAA
>CAZKTR010000600.1:0-2325 GCA_964555525.1 uncultured Pirellulaceae bacterium | reverse complement strand
CTTATTGGCCTTCGCACCCAAGGTTAGCCTTGCTTGTAACCGTTGACTCGATTCAGCATCGCATCGGATTGATGCTGGCTGATGTCAGCAGTGACTTCAGCAAACGCGTTGTCGGTTTCCCAAACCACGACCTTGGATACGATCAAATCGTAACCGCGGATGGTTGAAACCAATTGAGGCCCGATCTGGGTCAGCAAGTAACGCGCCAAGTTTTCTGCAGTCGGGTTGTACGGTAAACGATAAATTTTGTTCGGCCGAATTTGCTCGACCGCCGCCAACGCATTTTCGTCAGCGTCCCACAAAATCGTCCCGTGATCCCAGTGATCGTCGATCCATCCTTTGAACAAACGCTTGATGTCCGCAAAGTCCACCACGCGACCAAGATCATCCACTTCGTTACCGGTGATATGAAATTCGACCAAGTAGTTATGGCCATGCAAGTTCGCGCACTTGCCTTCGTGGTTGAGCAATCGGTGGCCGGCACAAAACGCGACCTTTCGCATAACGGTAATGCTCATGATGGACTCGGGTTCCTCGAAAAGAAAATCTTTGATGGGTGGATGGCTTGTTACAGCTAAACCGCGAATACAAGCTCGACGCGCAAGCGAGTGCATCACAGCACCCGAAAAAACGCACTCGCTTGCGCGTCGAGCTTGTATTAGTAACGAAACGGCCCAAATCTTACTTGAGTTTGGGATTGTTTTGGTGGCGATCTTTGTCCCGAACGGTCTTTTTCATCAGGTTTTTCTGAAATGCTTCGGTTAAATCTACTCCCGTTTGGTTAGCCAAACAAATCAACACAAACAACACGTCCGCCATTTCATCGGCCAGCTCCGGGTTGCCCTCGGATTCTTTAAAGCTCTGTTCACCGTAAGTCCGTGAAATCACCCGAGCCAGCTCGCCAACCTCTTCGACCAACTGAGCCAAATTAGTGAGCTCGGAGAAGTAGCGAACGCCAATCGATTTAATCCATTGATCGACTTGAGATTGAGCATCGGCGATCGAGATTGATTCAGTGGACACGGCAGGCAATCCTTGGTTAAGTTGCCGCAGAAGTTCGCAATGAAGATTTCAACAGCAGCAATTGTATGTTTTCAGCAAGACAGCGCAACCGCGAATCTTCCGTAGTTGGGTGCCCGATGGTAAATTTTGATCCTGCCGCTGTGTAATGTAAACCCGACCTGCCGACTACCAACCCAAATAACAATGCCTCAAACGATTGTGACCTGCTTCCCTGTCTCTGAAACCCTCGTACAAAAAATGCGTTCGCAGCTAGAGGGACGTTTTGACGTGATCGTTTCCGAGCAAGAACAGATCGCAGAAAACATTTTCAAAGCCGACATTTTCTTTGGTCACGCTAAGGTGCCTGTCGACTGGCCAGCGGTCGTCAAAGCTGGCAAGCTGAATTGGATTCAATCGTCAGCAGCGGGGTTAGACCATTGCTTGACGCCAGAAGTCATCGCTTCGGATATTTTGGTTAGCGGGTGCTCTGGCTTGTTTGCTCGGCAAGTCTCCGAGCAAACACTGGCTTTGCTGATGGGCTTGATCCGCCGTACGAACGTGTTTTTCAAAGCGCAAGCCAAACGTGAATTTATCCGCCGCCCGACGGACAATTTGTATGGAAAACGAGTTTTGATTGTTGGGTTTGGCGGCAACGGGCAACGTATTGCGCGTGTCTTGCGACCGCTGACCGATTCGATTGTGGCGACTGACTTCTACCCTGAACCGGGACGGTCGTTAATCGACGAAGACATCGTTGAAGCCGTGCATGCAGCCGATGAACTGGATTCGCTTTTACCCAAAGCCGATGTCGTCATCGTTACGTTGCCACTATCGAAAATGAACGAACAACTACTGGACACGAAACAGTTTGGCTTGATGAAAGAAGGAGCTTATTTGATCAATGTGGGACGGGGTAGTGTGGTCGATACGCAAGCGATGATCAAATGTTTGAACACTGGACGCCTAAGCGGCGTAGGATTCGATGTGGTTGATCCAGAACCACTTCCAGAGGATTCAGAATTATGGGCAATGGAAAACGTCGTCATCTCCCCTCACGTAGGTGCACAATCGCCCCTTCGCGTGCCTACGACGGTTGATCTTTTTTTAGAAAACATAAAAAGACATGAACAAAACCTACCCCTGCTCAATCAGGTAAACAAAGAATTAGGTTTTCCGCATCCGGATCATCGAATCGAGCTAATTTGAGCTTGGTGAATCTGGGCGACGGTGGACCAAGAGGTTACAATAAGTCACTAACTCTTCTTCGCCATTCCTTTCGAGCCCAATATTGCCTGACAAAAACCCCTTTGAAGACGACTTCGA
>CAZKTR010000599.1:0-2327 GCA_964555525.1 uncultured Pirellulaceae bacterium | reverse complement strand
TTGGCGTTTCGTACTCTATGGGGTTCCTAAACAAATTAAATTCTCTGTAAGCAGACAGAAGCTAAGATGATAAGCGTTGTCGACTCACATACCGAAGGCGAACCAACGCGAGTTGTGATTGCCGGTGGACCTGAATTCAAAACCACGACCTTTATGGATCGTTGGGAGGAATTCCGGGCCAACTGCGACGACTTTCGCCGCACGGTAATCTTGGAACCTCGTGGATACGAAGCGATGGTTGGGGCTCTGTTGTGCGAGCCCGATGCGGAAGATTGCGCCGCGGGGATTTTCTTTTTCAATAACCATGGCTACTTGGACATGTGCGGTCACGGTACGATCGGCGTCGCAACAACGCTGTCTCATCTAAAACGATTGTCACTTGGCAAAAGCAAATTCCAAACACCCGCCGGAATCATTGACATCGATTTGCTGACCCCCAACGAAGTCGCGATCACGAATGTCGGCAGCTATCAATTGCATGCCGACGTAGCGGTGCAAGTCCCAGGTCACGGCGAACTGATCGGCGACATTGCCTACGGAGGCAACTGGTTTTTCAACATAAAATCTCCTGTCGAACTATCGCTGGCCAACGGTGACCAATTGCAGACACTCGCCGAAGCGATCCGAGCGAGCTTGTTGAAAATGAAATTCGATGGCGTCGATACGTCTCGGATCGATCACATTCAGTTTTTCACTCCCGATTATTCCAGTGGGCACTCCGATAACTTTGTCGTCTGCCCCGGCGGTCAGTTTGATCGTTCTCCGTGTGGTACGGGCACTAGTTCTTTATTGGCGTGTTTGGCTTCTCGCGATCAACTAGGTGTTGGCCAACCTTGGCGACAAACTAGTTTGACTGGCGGTCAGTTTTCAGCGACCTATCAGGCTTCTAAAACCCACCAGGCTAGCGAAACAGAAATCGGTGTCGGCACGATCGACAACCCGGTCATTCCAACGATCACTGGGCGAGCCTTCGTTTGCTCGGAAGCAAACTTGATCCAAAACCCTGAAGACCCGTACCGGCTTGGCAATGAGATCAAATGGGGCCAAGCGTGATCGCAGAACAATCAAGCAAAAATCAGACCGCTGTCATCGTTGGTGGGGGCGTGATTGGTATTGCTTGCGCTCACTATCTAAAACAAGCCGGTTATCAAGTTACCGTCGTGGACCGAGATTCGATCGGCGGAGCATGCTCGTACGCGAACTGTGGCTA
This sequence comes from uncultured Pirellulaceae bacterium, assembly GCA_964555525.1. Taxonomy (GTDB): domain Bacteria; phylum Planctomycetota; class Planctomycetia; order Pirellulales; family Pirellulaceae; genus Mariniblastus. The sequence continues at coordinate 1,117 of CAZKTR010000599.1, read as the reverse complement.
TGTATGCCCGAGTCATATACTGCCACTGACAGTGCCGAGCGCCATTCCAATGGCGTTAAAGTCGTTGCTGAAACCTAAGTCGCCTTTCAAAGTCAAGTTTAGCTTATCGCCGAACTACGTAGGTTGGATGTTACAGTTCGGTAGGCGTTGTCGCGAGCAAATTGCACTAGCAGCCGGACACCATTTAAAAGCCATCCTCGATTCGTCGCTAAACGAATACAAAGGCTTGATCGCCAGAGAACAATTGGATTGCCAGTGGAAAGAGAGCGGCTTGCTGCACGTGTTTCAAACCCAATCGGCTCTGGACGGGTTTGCGAAAGAGAACGATTGGATCGAGTCCGAGTACCAATGCGGCGCCAAACGAATCGCGGCTGCTGACCTTCCGACGCTCGACCCGACGTTGCGGTCGGATCTGGCGGGCGGTTTTTTGCATGAAGAAGATGCTTCTCTGCGGCCAGACCTACTGAACCAAAGTTGGCGAAAAAGATTAGAAAACGAAGGAGTTCGCTTTATTGAAAACTGCGACGTAGAAACCATCGCCCGAGACGCCAGTGGCAATGTCCAGCATTTGGTCACTTCCAAAGGTCAGCAAAATGCCGACGTTTACGTGTTCGCCATTGGTGCTTGGTCGGAGCAAATCGGCAGCCAACTGGGGTTCAAACTCCCAATCCAACCCGGTAAAGGTTACTCCATTACGCTCGATAAGCCTGACGCCTCGCCGATGATCCCAATGTTGTTCCCCGAAAAGAAAATTGGTGTCTCGCCGTTTGCCAATGGTTTTCGAATCGGGTCGATGATGGAGTTTGTTGGGTTTGACAAAACGATTCCTGAATATCGAATCCAGCAACTCAAAGATTCGGTGCGTCCGTTTTTCAATTTCCAACTCAACGAAACCGAACAAGAACGCTGGTACGGTTATCGCCCGATGACTTACGATACGCTGCCAGTGATCGGCCCGGCTCCTGGGGCAGAGAACGGCTTTATCGCGACGGGGCATAGTATGCTGGGAGTTAGCATGGCCCCAGCGACCGGGCGGTTGATCGCAGAGATGATTTTGAAACGGCCGACGCATATCGACGCGCAGGCATTTTCTCCTGCAAGATTTTGAGATTCGGTC
>CAZKTR010000598.1:0-2345 GCA_964555525.1 uncultured Pirellulaceae bacterium | reverse complement strand
CACGCGCAAGTCCGGCTTCGCGTGCATCACATTGTTATCCGCCGCTATCTGCCGATCGAGATTGTGTGCCCAATTTCTTGTGGCTATGATAGCGGGTTCCAAATTGGAACGCAGCACCCGATATCGCGCCTAAGATTGAAAAAAGTCCGCCAAAGATGATTAGGAAGATTGCACATCCTGCAAAGAATATTCCCGGACCGTCTTCGCAATAGAGATGGCCTTGCACAAGCTCGGCCTTGAGAACCGTTGACACGATGATGCCAAAAAGTAGTGCAGCTGGCCCAGAGAATCCTGTGATCGCACCAGTCGCAATTGGTTTCAACCCCATTCGCCAACACCTGAACGCAACGCATGCGGATACCAGAAGGCTGATAATCAGCATACTCAAGCTGGATTGCGGAATCGCCAAGGCGACCAGCGATGCCGCGATTGCCGTCCACTCAGCGAGTGTGGCGATATGAAATTGTCTAACGGAATTGGTCATGCGTGTAAAAGGCGGATAACGACCGCGATCACCAAGTCGCGACAAACAAACTAAACATTAAGACACGCGACAATCGCGAATTCGGTGCATCGCATTGTCATCCACCGTATTTGCCCAGAAGGTCAAAACAACGGAATCGCATCCGTGCTGTGATAGGCACGGTAAGCTAGGTGGTAGTCGCCCAATTCTTTCGAAATCTTGGCGGATGTGGTCAGGTATGGTTCTGCTTCGTCTTCCTCCCCACGTTTCAACAGTAATATACCGACATTGTGGGAGTGAGTTGATATTCCTTTCTTCCATCCGATTTTTTCGTCGATCTCTAATGCGCGACGATGATACCGCTCTGCCGATTCATCGTCGTCGTTTCTGGATACAAGGAGTCCTAGATTACACAACTGAAGAGCTTGGCCTTTGTGGTCGTTCTCTCTTTCACAGATCACCAATGCTTTTTGATGCATCTCCATGGCATCTTTCGTTCGATCAGTTTGCATAAACAGTTGGCCTAGGAAACTGTAGTTCAATGCCGCTCCTTCGGCAAAATGAATTTCGTCGCACATTTTCAATGATTTTTGAAAGTGCTTTTCCGCTGCCGTTTCGTCACCTAGCATCATGTACAATAGGCCGAGGCCCGTAAATTGTTGAGAGGCAAGGTCATCTCTGCTTGCCTGATTAGCGAATTTGAGCGCGCTATCAAACGAATCCTTTGCTTGGGTGGGGCGTCCCATGTCCAGCAACGTCATGGCCCTAACATGTTCCGCATTACAATGTTGCTCAGACGTGTCAGCAATAGCAACGAGCCGGTTTGCGAGAAACAGCGATAAGTCCAGTTCTGCAAGCCTGAAAAAGAAGGCCCAACACATCCGCAGGTGGTCGCAGTTATGGGACGAGTATGCGATGGACGTAAAGATATCAATTGCATCATCTAATCTGCCATGATTGGAGTGTTCGACCGCCTGAAGGGTCAAGGTAGCCTCGTTGGAATCATTGACGTCAATTAGTTCTTTTATCCGCTGTCTGTATTGTTCCGGAATCGGGATAACACTGTGTATTCCAATCAAGCTGGAATCTGAACTGCTCGGTAAAGGGCAACCATTTATTTGAACCAACGCTTGGTTCTCCCGCGAAGTTTTCCAAGAGTGAAGCAATGCGACGCTGTAGTTGGCAGGATCCTTGTCAACTAGATCAGCACATTTCGAACAGAGCCAAACCCCGTTCGAGGCAGACTTTCGTTCTTCCGACGACAGTGAAGCATCGTATCGGGGGCCACCTTCAGACGCAGCGGTAATATGCGCTGCCTCACCGACCGTGACTGCTTTCGAGCTGTCGGTGTGGGGACCAGTAGTCGGACAAAGGCAATTCGGGTTTGAGCAAATTGTGCCCGCACGCAATTTTAGGGCGAGGACAGTAGAGCTTGTGAATTTATCCGCCATGTTGAGATCCTCTGAGGTGGATAACGGTCGTGATAACCCAACACGAAAAACAGACATATTATAAATGAGCCACATGCAGAGTGTTTGGGTTCATCACTTTGTTATCTGCGGAATCGCCAACGCTTAAGTTGCTTCGTGGCCATCCTCCGGGCAACATCTCTCTATTGGCTTATTGTGTCAACTTCAGCAGAGCAAATCAAGCGAATTATTGAGGTCGACCTACAGAAAAAGGAGTTCAGTCCAAGGAGTTCGCTGGTCAACACAATTTAAAACGAACCAACTCAGTTTGCAAACCGAAGTGCTTGCGACCTTCGAGCGCCGCAAGCCTCCAAATTCTAAGGATAAGTTTCATAATTCGTTCGTAAGCAATCCTCGTGAACGTACGCATTCCCAATTTCGAATTGCAGCAAATCTTTGCAATCAACGCTTGT
>CAZKTR010000597.1:0-2347 GCA_964555525.1 uncultured Pirellulaceae bacterium | reverse complement strand
CACGGTATGGCTGAAGCGAATCATCTCCAGCATTTTGCGAATGGTTTTGAACATAGATTGGCAGGATACGGTCGAAATAAGTAGTATGGTGAAGGAGCTGTTGTTTAACCGCCAATGGACGCGAATTGTCACGAGCTATTCGCGGTTTAACATTTGAGTGAGGTTTTCGTAAACAAGCCCAAAGGGCTGGTAGCTCGCCCAAGTGCCGTCTGGCGGTTTGAGAGCACCATCGGAGTGCGGTGTTTTAGTAGCGATCGAGCGCCGTTGCAAGTTTCTTTCGGGGGCTCGACGACAAGTATATAGGTATTCGTTGCCTTCACCTAGTTTGACCTCCCTTCATACCGACGTATGACTCGCTCCCTAAAAGCACTTAGCAAGACGTTGGCGATCACCACAATCGGTTGGCTAAGAACGTAAATATGACGATCGTTGTTGCTGGCCGTATCGTTTGTTTTTTCAGATCATCTTTCCAAACCGATCGATGGCGTGCCACAAAGCAAGTCAACATCATCGTCTCTCACTCCGACGAATGGTTAACCGTCATCAATTCGCTCCAAAATCTTGAAGCTTAACCAATCGGTCGATAGCACTTCCTGTGGTCGACAACCACATTGTTACCTTGTTACAGGGTGGCTGATTGGTGCAAACCCTAGCTATTACCTAGAAGCGAGGAAACAGTGCTAGAAAATGATTGACTCGGCTTTTGACCGGTGCTAGGCTTGAAATAACAATTCTAGCTCGGGAGACCAATTCATGCGTTGCTTGCACCACTTCCAGGTTGCGACCTACTCTGTTGTTTTACTTTTTGTTTCTTGCTTTAGCTTGACGGCATCCGCTCAAGAAGACCTTGCTGATGTAATCGAACGTTGTGAAAAATCAGTCGTTCGAATTGAAGTCAATAAAGGCGAATCGCTCGGTAGCGGTTACGTGGTCGATGCCGAGGGGACAATTGTTACCAACGTCCACGTTCTAGCCGGGGCAAAAGAAGCTAAAGCCGTCTTTGCTGACGGAAAGACGGTCGATATCAAAGGCACCTTTCACTACGACAAAACACGAGATATTTGCGTAGCAAAACTGGCCAAAGGAAAATACCAACCAATCAAAGTGCATGCTAAGCTGCCACGAAAAGGTGAAACCGTTACGGCGCTGGGTGCCCCACGAGGTCTTTCATTTACCGCAACCAATGGAATCGTCAGTGCGATTCGAAAAGGCGACACAGTCTCGCCGGAATACAACGGCCAATGGATTCAGATCGATGCGGCACTGTCACCGGGCAACAGCGGCGGCCCCATCATCAATCGCGCAGGTGAAGTGATTGCGATGAGCACACTCGCTTCACGGGGTGATTCTCAAAATTTGAATTTTGGTATCTCTTGCGATGACATCAATGCCGCAATTAAGTTGGCGGCCTCCAAGAAAAATCTTAAGCCGCTTGCCAAGGGCGTCGGCAAGGTTGTGTACGACAAGCGTGGGCCAGGTGGACCCGGTGGCGGTAACGGCAAGATGATTCAGAACACCGAAATACCATCGGAAGTACTGGCAGAGTATATCGCAGATTGCCGCAAAGATTATTCGAAGTTAAGTCGACGCTTCAAAGAACAAGTTACAAGCCAGCGGAAAAAACTATCCGCGATGAAACGCGGGGTGCCGGCGTTTCCGTCTAGACAATCCAACGACGTTAACACACTCGTTGTCGTAGACCAAAAGGGACGACAAAATTACTTTTTCCGAAGTGAGCAAGTCAAAGAGCGCGAGAGCGAGCGAGCCGAAGGGGTGCTCGACAAGATGCGCAGTGCACAGAAAAAAATTAGCAAGGATCTAACCGATGAATCGCTTTCAATACTGCTGAAGCACACTGGTGGATTCTTCGAACCTCGTGAAGTCGGTTCTGTCGGATTCATGAAATCCGGAACTTCGATCCGTGCGTTCAATGATAATGAAGCAATCGTCGAATTTGATGGTCAGCCTTACCTGATGTGGTTCTCATCGACCTCAGGTATCGCCGGTGGAAACGATATCCCGCCAACAACCGTCTATGTCGCTGGCACCCAAACTGTTCCCGGACCGAGACTGGGCACCGTCTCCTTGACTGTGCTAATTGCCGTCAGTGACACGGAGCTAAAATCGGCAATCGGGGGCGAGACTACTAAGGCGGTGGAAAACACGGTCTCCAGAAAGTGGACTTCCGGTAAGTACACGGTAATGGCCAAACTAATGGCCATTGGCGATAGTGATGTGACACTCAAAACCGACAAAGGCAAAGAAGTTGTCGTGCCTCGAAATAAGCTTTCCGAGGACGATCACAAGTACCTCGAGACATTTGAGTAATTCGGCGATTGAAGTAACC
>CAZKTR010000596.1:0-2354 GCA_964555525.1 uncultured Pirellulaceae bacterium | reverse complement strand
CAACATGGTTATATACGACAGTTTGACCGACAAACTGCCTTTCAGCGGTAAATCATAGCGGTTTTGGCACCGGTTTTCCAATTCCAATGGCCCAATGGGACTCACCAAAAGGCCGGAAGCCACTATTTAACCGTGCAATCATGTTTCAACGCAAGCACTTTCGCTGGGCTGGGAAAAGTGATATTGCGACAACATCGTATGTTGCTACGGTACCCAGCGAAAATCAATTGCTCGGGGGGATTCCAGTAATTGACGGCGATATCGTGTTTTATCACCGTAATCATACTTTAGCATTTCGACGGCAACACTTTTGTGCTCAGTCGGAGAGAAATTATGAATCGAATCCCCTACTCGACGCTTGCCCTTTTACTCGTAAGCTTTTTGATGGCCTGTCAAACCGGTTGCCGAAACCGATGCAGCCAACCTTGTGGTGGCGGTGGTTTGTTTGCAAACAATACAACTGTTGCTCCAGCGCCGACCTACAGCTTGAACATTCCGTCGGTTGCACGCAATCAACCTTACTACGCCCCCAACGGCGGTCCGATCAGCACCACCGCTCGGGCTCCTGTCCCCGTCGGGAGTCAGCCAGCCGCTGGTTCTAGCTCTAACTCGAATCTTCAATGGCGCCAGCAAGGCACCTCGAATTCTGGCTCAACCTTCGGCTCCCAGCCCGCTCAACCGGCCATAGGAACACGACTGGTCGAAACTAACACCGGGATCAACCTAAACAACGGTTCTAGCGTGCTCGTCGGTGGTTCTCAGTACAATCCCCAGCTCGCGTCAGTTGCTCTGCCAGCTACCGGTACTTCATTCACCGATTCTCGAAACTTCGCAACCACACAAACCGACGAACGCCTTGACGCAACTCGCGTCCCCGTCACCGACGCGACTCGAGTTCGGGCAACCGCCCAAACCTTCATCGGATCCGGTCAGCAAGTTGCTTTCAATCAGCCACAACCTGCGCAGACCTTCGCCGCTGCGGCACCTCGATCCCAACCCGTCTATTCAACCAACGCCGTGGTTGCATCGAACCAACCGTATTACGCCAACAATCCAAATTTGGTTCAACAACCGATTTATAGCGGACAGGCTTTCGTCCAACCTAGCAACTCAGCTACCTATTCCGCCTCGGTCGGCAACGACATCGGCTGGCGAAATCGCGAGATTGGTTCACAACGCTAAGGTTGCCGTTGGCGATGTAAGCCGTTTTGGCGCTAGTCACGGTTACCGCATTTGTAAACGTAGTTAACCCATTCAGGCGGAATGCATCGTCGCCACCTAACCTCTCCCCAACCTTTCATCCGAGTTGCCAACGGGGACTATTCTTGTGTCGATCAACACTGCGATCAAACGAACTTTTTCACCATCGCGGCTAAGCCACTATTGGCGTTTGGTGCGAAAAGTGGAAGTTTGTGACTCGCAACTTCAATCGCTGACCGACAACGAACTGCTCAAACGAAGCCTGGCATTACGGTACGAAGCGCAGAGCGGCACACCGCCGGACAAGATCTCCGTTGAGGCATTTGCTTTGGTCCGGGAATCTGCCCGCCGTACGATCGGCATGCAACACTACCCAGTTCAGCTGCTGGGCGGATTCGCAATGTTTGATCGTTCGATCGCGGTCATGCAAACTGGTGAAGGCAAAACCCTGACCGCCACGCTACCCTTGTACTTGGCCGCTCTCTCGGGCAAAGGAGCCCACTTAACAACCGCCAATGATTACCTTGCTGCCCGCGACGCGGACCTGATGCGTCCGGTTTTTGAAGGGCTCGGCATGACCGTCGGAGTCATCGAAGCCGATACTCACAAATTCCAGCGTCCCCAACAGTACAACGCAGATGTTACCTATTCGACTGCCAAAGAAATCGGGTTTGATTTTCTTCGCGACCGTTTAGCTGAGCGACAGGCCAAGTTCGAAAATCAAAACCTGATACAGAATTTGGTTGGCTCAAACGGATCAACGCCAGCCACGATTGTTCAACGAGATTTGAATTTCATTCTAGTGGACGAAGCCGACAGCATTTTGATCGACGAGGCTCGGACGCCGTTGATCGTCAGCAGTTTGCCAGACGAAGTCGCCAAAGCAAAGATCGAACTCTACCGCTGGTGTTCGAGGGTAGCAGAACAGTTCAACCTGGATCAACATTACACCCATGCGAAAAAATCAAAACTAGTCGAACTGAATGCCGACGGTCGACAACAAGTCCGCACGTTGCCCAAACCGGACCTACTTGCTCGTACGCCTTTACTGGACATCTACGAGCAGGTCGAACAGGCCATCTTTGTTGACGAAAACTATATCCTTGGCCGGCAGTACGTTGTTCGTGACGGTGAAGTGGTGATCGTGGACGAAT
>CAZKTR010000595.1:0-2355 GCA_964555525.1 uncultured Pirellulaceae bacterium | reverse complement strand
CGCCTGAGAAAATGCATCAGGCCGTTGGCGCAAAAGGCACGCAAAGACTGTTCAAGCAAAATGAAAAACCGCACTCAAGCCAAGTGAAAATGACAATTTTGCTGATGCCCAAACCAAGGTAGAAAGGTCTTGAAGCAAATCCCTTAGAGACGCGGACATGTAGAATTTGCCGCCCACCGCTACGGCCTTCTTCAACAGAGCACTTGAACATCGGCTACGTTCCAACGCGATGTCAAATGCTTATTTGTTATCCGTTGCGGCTAGATCACGCCAGCAAAGGCGATGCATGTGGAAACCAATAGTTATACTCGATTTCAAAATGACTGCAAGTCTTAAAAAGCGACGACGGGCTCTCGCCAAACTTAGCGAGTAATTACTACATAAAGAAAATATATCAGCCCGAGAACTGCTGAGCCAATGGCGCACCAAAAGGTAGCAATCGCGATCCATTTCGTTGTTAGCCAAAGAACTCGTACCGTTGCGTAGCTTAACGCGACAACGCCCATTGTTAGTGATCGGGACAACCAAAAAAGTATTTCACATGAAAATAAGGCCGTCGCTGCAACCGCCAAGCTGAGAAATAGAGGCCAACCTAGCCCCAAAGTTGCCAGATACGCTGGGATTGAGCAGGATAGACGCATTGACAATCGAGTGAGAAAACGTCTGGTTGAAAACCAGTCGGCAACCGCGTCGAAAATCGGTCCAGTATTCCATTTCGCAACAAGTTTTCCCTGCTCAAGGGGCGAGTAGATATGAAAATAGTAACGATCAGGCCCACCAGCAGCTTTGACCTTGGCCTGATGCGCATCATATTCCTGCTGGGAATCGAAAGGCCAGTATGGAGGACGCTCGACTGCGGGAGTTGGCGAAGGGTAGTAGTGCGGAAGGTCGTTTGAATCTGTTCGACTTGGTGGCAGAGGCTGGTAGGGTTCGTGTTTCGGAAGCGTATCGTGAGCAGCCTTGCCAGCAGCTCCACCCCAGCCAGTCGCTTCACCACCGCTCAATCCCATTCGGTATTGATACCAGAAATCATCGTCGGCCATTCGAGAACCTCTTAGAAAGTGGTGTAAAACGTTCCGGTACTTCTGTCGGATAACGTCAACGTTCACCGGGCCGCGGCAAACATCATTGTTTCCAAAAGCCGCGCGGCCCGCGGCTACGTGTGCAACGTATTGTTATCCTGCGATGCTTGAGTGGTCAGCAAACCGCATTACGTTAGTTTTGCAGAATTACCCCGCCATGGCAATACGATGAGCAACAAGTAGATTGAGCCCCAGAGCAATCCAAAACAAAAGGAATAGAATGACACTCCCAGCAAACGTTGAGTTTTGTCGCTGTCAAGTTGACCAACAATTCCGCAAACTGCCGTTATGAATAATCCCAACTGGAGTTCGGTCAGTCCAATCGCGCGAACGTCTAGGTGTTTTCGCGGCCTGTTGAATATGAACGCCATTGTAAAGAAAACGCAGCTAGCCACCGCTAGAAGAAGCACAAAGGTGCTTCCTGCTGGTCGCCAGAGATCTGCCAACCAGTGGGAGAAAGCGAGCTGAATAGCGACCAGTGGGTAAACTACCCACCATCGACCTACTCAGATTCCACAACTCGGTTTGTTTTTGTCAAAGGCCATTGCGTCAATGCTCAATTAGAAGTTTAGCTGGATAACGGCCGCGATAACCCAAGTCGCAGCAAATAAACTAAAGATTAAAACCGACGTGAAATGCGACTTGGGTTCATCGCATTGTTATGTCGCGTTCTCCGCATTTGATTGCCACATTGTAACAAGAGAACCGGGCAGCGTGGTGGATTCCAGACTGCGGGTTGCCAAAACGTCATCGCCGTCACCGAATTCCGTATGCACGATGATCCGCAGTAGGCAACACCGTGTTGCGTCGTTAGGCCGAGGATTGATGGTGCGTCATTGACCCCAATAATCTCAGCGATATCAATTCGGCTTCCGATATGGTTGGAGCAAAATGTTGTCGTGGCGGCATCGAAACATTCGAGCGTGGCATTCGGCACAAATGCCGATGAATCCCCAAGGTATAGGGTGAAATGTGAATCCGGCAAGCCAGCGCCTTCGAGCCATGAAACGAACACAGGTGATTGACCTGTAAGTACCAGTTCAATCTCGCCACCGAAATAGAATTCCGCGTCGGAAATGTCTTCTGGTGTCGTTTCGCCTTCGAGAACCCAATACCGAACGCCAGCAAGCACGTGGCCAGCGAGGCGCTCTGCATGTGGAATCAGTGTTGATCGGAGATAGTCAGTAGTGCGAGTGCGACTCATGTTTTTTTAAGCGACATAACGGCCGCGATAACCGAGTGCCGGGATTAAACTCTGACTCCAAAAACCGCA
>CAZKTR010000594.1:0-2356 GCA_964555525.1 uncultured Pirellulaceae bacterium | reverse complement strand
TTAGCGTCGGTCGCGGCTTCGGCGGCTTCGGTGGTGGTTTTGGTGGCTACTCATCGGGTTTCCGTGGCGGATCCGTTTACCGGCCAGTTTATGGCGGTAGCTTTGGTGGCGGTTTCGGTGGCTACGGCGTGCCTTATCGCGGCGGCTTCAGTTATGGTCGTAGCTATGGTGGCTTCGGTCGCGGCTGTGGCTATTAAGCCAACCCCTCGTGTAAATCAATCCGAGGGTTGATTATCAAAGATGTAAATTAGAAAAAGCCACGCATTTCATGCGTGGCTTTTTTTGATTCAAATTATGTTTTGATCACTGCGGGTCGGTTGCCACTGGATCCATGACCTTGGTGTTGCGTTCGATCGCAAGCACGGTTGTTCGGCGTTGGGTTCCGTTACGATTGGCCGCGACGACTGGTAGTACTTGCCGTCGCTCAGGCATCTTCATTCGAATCGCGAACGTGCCGTCGTTTTTGACCGTTACGGGCTGCCCGCCAACGGATACGGTTGCGCCGTCAGCTGCACTGCCGTGAACCACCAAGTGGGCATCCACTTGGAAATGAAATTGTTCGTCGCCAATATTGAGTGCAGTTCCTAGTCGTTCAAACGCTGGGGTATAAACCGACTGCTGTGATTTTTCTTCCATGACGTGCTGGAGTTCAGCGGTAACGGTTTCGTCTAGGCCACCGCTAAGCGCAAAGTATCTTTCGACGTCGTTGGTGATGTCAGTCCAGTTTTCGTCCCGTTGGTTTTTGGAGTTCTTGGCGGGTGTCACTTGGTTGCTTTTAGCGATCAAGTGGAACTTGTCTTCGCCAACGGCGTACCCGATCGATAACCGGAGAGTTGCTCCAGGGGCTGGGTTCTGAAAATACCAGTTGCTTACACCACTATGGATCTCGATGTCTTGGAGTTGGTGTTCAACCGAGCTCGTGCGACCGTCGCTGATGACCTTCATGATTCGCAAGACGGGTTTGGCCAGATGCCACTGGGAACCGATCGCAACTCGGGCGCGGTCGACGCTGGCCTTGGTGATCTCCCAATATCCTTGAAGCCAGAATGAATCTCTCACGATTACCACCAAGCGGTCTTTGGCCGGTGCGGTAGTCAGGTTGGTGATTTGAGATGCTATCGCAAGGTTCTTGAGGTTTTCTTGTTGTTCGCGTTCCCGCCGCAGTTTCAGGGCGATCGTCGATTCGCTGGCAACGGCTTTGGCAGTGTTCGTTTTGGCCGACTTTGATTTGGTGGCTGTTGAGCACTTAACGGACTTTTTGGCTACCGATTGTCGCTGTTCGTTGCGAGCGACTTTAAGGAGGGCTTTGACGAGATCGCCTTTTTTCATCGAGTGCCAGCCAGTGACTCCTCGTTTTTTCGCTAGCTGAGCGAGTTCTTTGGACTTTTGGGCGTTAAGCGAGGCGGCAGTTATCATCAATTCTCCCCTTTTTTCAGTCATCTGGGCTCCGCCCTAGAACTAAAACCAAGCTGTAGCCAAACTCCAGTCTTGGCCACTGATTTTTGATTGAATGAAGGGCATGGAAGTAGAAAAGAGCCCTGCCAGCAGCAAATTCTGATGAGAAGAAAGGGGGGCCACCGAAGTACTTTTTTCTCCGTGTGGCCAGTTTTTGTTGCTTGTATCGGCGATAACGATGGTAACTGAGAATCGTGAAATTACAACAAAAATCGCTTAATAATACCTTGGATCGTCGGCCTAAATCGTTCGGAGACAGTAGTATGCGATGAATAGGTAGGGTGTGCGGGTGGTGGGTTGAGAGTGTTTGATTAAATACAAAGTGGTTGGCGTGAGCTGGTTGGTGTGTGGTTGGTTACTGAATGTTGCAGGTGGTTTCAATGAGCGGGGGCCAAGGCCAGCTTCATTTTGCGAGATGTAAACGAGTTTTGCTTTAACACTCAATGAGACGATGGGACTAGCGCTTTTAGTTTGCCAATTGTAGTCATGGGAGTCGCTTTTATTTTCGCGGCTAAAAGATCTAAAGTCACGACCAAGAGTTGGTGTTGCGAAGTGAAGTTGCTTGGTGAAAAACAAATGGGCCTTTCACCAAGGTGTTCATCGGTGGTTGTTGCGGCCAAGCTAAATCATCGAAGGCACGCGGACGGGGCTGGCGCATTCGGAATCGTACAGGTCGTTTTGGGCAAGTTTGAGGAATGGGTTTCTGGGTGACTTGGTGAAGTTGTGACATTAAGTCTCGCGCCTTAATGTCGCACCCGTAGGTTAGTCTTGGGCCGAAAGTTCGGATCACAGCAAGACATCGTGAAAAATTTCTCAATCTTCTTGCGGTGGCTATTGCCGTTCTAGGCCTTCTTGTTAGATTGTCGGCGTCTTTGGAGGAACCGATGGTTGATGATCGATC
>CAZKTR010000593.1:0-2361 GCA_964555525.1 uncultured Pirellulaceae bacterium | reverse complement strand
AAAAGGCGGTCAATACAACGGGGTTTTCTCTTGATTGGCCGGATTATTGGGGTCTAGTGGATCACACAGACGACGAAAAAGTAGCCGTTTTTCGTGATTCATATAAGCATCGATGGCAGGGTCGACGCCTTCGCGGTCGGCTAAATTGTAGGTATCGATGATCATCCGACCACTGGTCGCTAGTTCGCCGTTGATCGACCCGCTAACTTTCAGATTGTATAGACCATCACTTTTAATTGATTTGATCTCGGCTTCGACTTCAAGAGAGTCGCCCGGAGCCACGAATCCTTGAAATTTCAGGCTGCGGGTTTCTTTGAGTACGACGCTGGAGTGAGCAAAGTCGTTGCTGGCTCGGACTAACCAACTGCTGGCTTGGAACATCGCTTCGAGCATCAACACGCCAGGCATGACTGGGAACCGCGGAAAGTGGTCCCTAAGGTACTCTTCGGACAGTGCCAAACATCTAACGGCCGCGATCGATTTGCCTTTTTCAAGCGATGTGATTCGGTCTAACTGAGTAAAACGCATTGATCGGGAATTTGGTGTATGAAAGGTATTTGAGGTAACTGAAAAGGTTTCGGCGACAAGAAAACCAGCTTAACGGCGGCTAAAACATAATCAAAGCCATACTTTTACTCAATAATCCGCCGCACCGGTATCTCAAAAACAAGTTATAAGCACTTCAAAGTATCGAAACAGTGACATTTTTGCTAAGCTACCGTTATGAAACGTGGAATAGCTGTTTCTCCGGGCGTTGCCATTGGCACGGCTTACGTGATTCACGAAATATTTGTGAATCCCGACCGTAAGTCCTTGGCCGACTCGGAAGTCACTGCCGAACTGGCAAATTACGAAACCTCCCGGGATAAAGCCGGCGCGGAGCTCCGCGCATTGGAGCGGAAGGTAGCTTCCCAAGTCGGTCCGGAAGAGGCTGCGATCTTTGCGGTCCACCGAGCAATTCTGCGGGACAGTGCATTTACCAACAAAATCCGGACTTGGGTTTGCGAAGACCGGATCTCGGCCGCGGCGGCGTTGAGTCGTTTGCTGGACGAATACACGGTTATTTTAACCAAAAACAAAGACGCTTACCTCCAAGAACGGCTCAACGACATCCGCGACGTCGTCATGCGTTTGTCTCGACATCTGTCCGACGTGGTCAATCCCGACGCCGGCCCGCATCTGATTGATGGTCCGCTGATTGTGATCGCCGATGAACTGGTACCTTCTCAAGCGGTTGTTTTAGGCGAGATGGAAGTCCACGGTATCGTGACTCAGCGCGGATCGCAGACTAGTCACGCTGCGATCGTGGCTCGGTCGCGAGGCATCCCTGCTGTATCGGGGATAAAGGGCGTCGTTGGAAAAATCAAAACCGGTGACACCGTGATCGTTGACGGTCGCGATGGGCACATCGAAATTCGCCCCAACAGCGAAACCATTGCCGCTTACAAAAAGCTGGTCCGCGAATTTGTGGATCTTAAGGACGAACTGGCTTCCAACCGCGACCACCCTGCCCTGACCCAAGACGGAACTGAAATCCGGCTGCAAGCCAACATCAATAGCGTCGCCGATGCAAAAGCCGCCGGCAGTATGGGCGCTACCGGCGTGGGGTTGTACCGAACCGAGTATCTCTATCTGACTCACCCTGACGTTCCCGACGAAGACGAACAGTACGAAAACTATCGCCAAATTGTCGCCGCAAGTCCCAATCACAACGTGACCGTTCGAACGCTGGACATCGGCGGTGACAAAACAATCGCTTATTTGGGACAAGAGCATGCCGAAGCCAACCCGTTCATGGGCTGGCGCAGTATTCGTTTGTCCTTTCAGCATCCCGAATTCTTCAACACTCAGATCCGCGCGATCGTGCGTGCGGCCAGTGAATTCCCTCAAGGCACCGTGCGGTTAATGTTTCCGATGGTCACGACGGTCGAAGAAATTCGGCGGTTGCGTAGCATGGTGCGGCGAGCCTACAAAGAACTCAACGGTCGAGGAATTAAAACCAAAGAAGTGCCGATCGGCATGATGTTGGAAGTGCCTGCAGCGGCGGTGTCGATTCATACGATGTTGGATTTGGTCGATTTTGTTTCGATCGGCTCCAACGATTTAGTGCAATACTTGATGGCTGCCGACCGAGACAATCCGAAGGTGGCCCATCTTTGTCAGCCGTTGGCTCCGCCGGTTTTGATCGTGCTGAAGATGGTGATCGAAGCTTGTAATCGTGCAAACATCCCCGTCACGGTCTGTGGCGAGATGGCGGGCATGCCTCGCGCGTTTGCGATTTTACTAGGGATGGGGCTACGTCGTTTTAGTATGAGTCCCGCCTTTGTACCGTCGATTAAGCGACTGGCCAGCTCAATTTCG
>CAZKTR010000592.1:0-2389 GCA_964555525.1 uncultured Pirellulaceae bacterium | reverse complement strand
CGCCGTCGGTGTCCACATCAGGTTGTCCATCACTGCCTTCGTCAAATGCGTGGAAAGACCGTCTCCCCCCCGTGCTTGTGGCTGTTGTATTAGTAATCGGGCGAAAGCTCGCGAGCAATTCCCCCCTTTGGGAAAATCCAGCCAAGAATGGAGTTGCGATGTCCGCGGCATCCCAAGGTTCATTGACCGAGTTTGACACGGTCAGGTAAGTGGCCGCCAGAGCTGCATGTGACTGGCCTACTCGATTTGGGAGCAGTGATTCCACAGGGTTTAAGAGGCCAGTACCGGCATCGAAAGCCGCTCCCAAGCCACTAAAATCGCGACCATTGATAATAACTTCAGAGCCTGCTAACAGAGTTCCAATGTCCGCCGGGTCAAAATCGATAACGTCGCCACTGACCGAAGTAGTAGGAATGCGGAATGCAAGTGCACCCGAACCATTAAACGCGTCCGCTACGATGCGAGCTGAAAAACCTTTGGCGGGCCCCGAAGTAAAGGTCAAAACACGTCCACCAAAAGTTCCTTCCAATCCAATCGGAGATAGCGGTCTAGCCATTGGCTGATCGGTATTAGGGATAAGATCGATGCCAAAGGTTCGTAAATTGAAGCCGCTATTGTCTGGAGCTGTAGTCGCGTTTGGGTCCGAGTTCAACGCGAGTTGAATAAAAGCCTGCCCACCGAAGTAAGATGGAACCGTCTGCCGCGAAACAAAAGATTTAACACCGTAGCCGTACGCGTCAGCGAGGATGTCATTGGTTCGCAGCGGAGAATTCGGGTTGCTCAGCTCATTTCCACGAATGATCTGATACATCGCTTCTTCGAGCAACTGGTTGGGCTGTACTGAGCCCTTGCCTTCGATCACATTGCTGCGGATTCGGTCATTCGATGCTCGATTGAAATCGTTGGACACGATAACGAATGCGGTTCCCATCAACAAAAACAATACGATCATGCTGATAACGAATAACAGCGTGATACCTTGTCGATCTGGTTTGAATTTGCGGTTCATAATGTTGTCCTACAGAAAGCAAAAAGTTTCTTTGTGAGGAAGGGACGAGGAGGCGAGGAGGTAAGGTGGTTAGGGCTCAACTGCGATGGCTAGTTCGCACTAACAGTCCACTCCGAAGAGGCTTCCAGTTTGATGGTTCGAGGGAACACGGCCACGACGTCTTTTAGGTGGATGATGTAAGTGCCGGATGGAGATGGCGGGGTAAACAAGAAATCTGGCCCATCAAGTGTTAAGCTTGAAGTTCCCATTGCTTCGTTGCTGGAGGTATTCGCAACTCTCGCGAACGAAACGTTTGTTCGCGAGGCTATTGGTTCGGTTCCGGGGCCTTGATTAATCAGCATCACCCAGTCGTTACGACGAACTTGGTCTACAAACCGAAAATCGCCTGCCGGGTCTTCAACGGTTACTGCCGCAGCCTGGCCAAAGGTAGTTGGTGAGGTGACCAATGCGGCGGCCATTTTTCCGTCAGTGACCATTGGGCTCGCATCTACGTTAGTCACCCGATCTTTAAAGACTATCATGTAGAATTTTAAATTCTCGACTGCAGTAGCATCTGGAGCGATGTGTGGCACGACGACCGCACACCAAGAAACCGTCCCATTGGATTGCCGATTGAGTGGTTGTATGGCACCTGCAACGTCTCCTTCGTTAAATATCTGCACAGGCCCCAAGAGGTCTGAATCTTGGTTGTTAGGGTTGTCTGCCTGCTCAAACACAAGATCGTCAGTCAAGCGAAACATGCGTCTCGCGTCAGCCAAACTAAAGGGAGTTCCTCCGGGACGCGCTAGCGTAACGGTACTGATATTCAGTGCGGTTGGTATCGCTAGGTTGGCAGGTAAACTATTATTGTGAAACGGAAAATTCGCAAAAACCCCGGATTCAGTTACGCCGAGTGGGTCAATGCATAACAGCGAGCCACACTCTGTGACCGCGGGGGTAGCCGCGGTTCCCGTAGTCACGTGATTTGAATTTGCGTCAAGCCAATTTAACTGATACCTGGAATTTACGCGGTCGATTTCGGATTTAATATTAAAACCAGACGCTTCAAAGTTGGCGAATGCATTACGAGCCATTGAAGTGGCTGCATCTTGATCCAAACCCGATTGGGTTTGTTTGACTGAAAAGGGAATCATTGCCAAGACACCGAAGACGCCAATCAGTGCGACGACAATCGAAGTCAAAACCTCGATCACCGAAAGTCCGTGACGGCCTAAACCGTGTCGCTTAAAACCGTGTCGGTTAAAACCGTGTCGGTTAAAACCGTGACGCGATGAGTTGGAAAGTTTGCGTTTGATAATATTCATTGTGCTGCCTGACCTTGACTGCCTAGTTGACGTGCTCTTTCAAGTGATTGTGGAAGTGTCGTGAACACACTCGTAT
>CAZKTR010000591.1:0-2410 GCA_964555525.1 uncultured Pirellulaceae bacterium | reverse complement strand
CGACCACCTTTGATCTTCTTGCCTTTCACGCAACTTCGGGTGCGTTCGGTGGAACTGATGGACCTACCCCTGGTAGCAGCAGTACAGGCGAAGCAAATAACGGAGTTGATATTTCGAGTATCATGATCACCTTTGCAAGTGCCAATGACTTGCTTATTGGCGATACCAATTTGGACGGGATAGTTAACTTTTTAGACATCTCTCCATTCATTTCGATTCTTTCTGGTGGAGCAGGGTTTGATCCCCAAGCAATTGCTAACGCGGATATTAACCAAAGTGGAGAAGTTAACTTTTTAGATATCTCTCCGTTCATCAATGCCTTAGCTAACGCCGGTGCACCGTAAGCTACGTTAACTAGCAGTAGGTAACATACAAACCGGACCAGAACTTGCTTCTGGTTCGGTTTTTTTGTGCAATGACAAAAACAACGACAGGGCGAGCTTGTCGCTTTATTCAAATTGAAAACAATAGTGAGCCGTTTTGGCGCTAGCCGCGGTTTATGGGCGATGAAACCGTGGCTAGCGCCAAAACGGCTAATAGAGCGACAGCCTCGAGTGAATCCAGCCTGCGTCCTTTTTACCGAACCAACTCCCCGCCGGCTATCGTGAGGAGTGCTTTCAGCATTTTATCGCTTACATCGGATTTCAAAACGTGGGCAGAGCCGTCGGCTCGCGCTGCGATGGCTTCACGGTGCTTATCATTAAAGAGGCTCTGTTTGGGGTGCTCCCAGCTCACGTTCCAGTCGGTAGGCTTGGTCCACGCAACGGCGGCTTCGGGAATCACCGTGACAACGGCAATCGAATTGCTGGTGCCATCTGTCATTTGTTTGAAAGTGGTTCCCTCCCGGCCCGACATCAAACAGCCCTCACCGTGCGGTGCCACAAAACGTGTCTTTCCCTCCTGATTGTTCTGGGTTTGTTTGAACGAAGGATCCGCATACACATCAGGCATCAATGGAAGCAGCTTGATGTTGTGGGGGCTATTCCAAGGCTCGTCCAATTTAAATTTTTCGTACAGCTTGCTTTCTTCAATGTACGGCAAGATATGAACTCGCCAACTCAACAGTGGTTTGCCATCTTCAGTAAAATTGGCTCTGGCGGGTAAAGAACCTTTCGCCGATTCGTAATTGAGCATCGCCAGTACGATTTGGCGCATGTTATTCATGCGCTCTGAACGGCGTGAGCCCGCTGCCAATGGTTCAATAATGTCCGCCAGTAGAACTCGGTCATTCAAAACCGGTGCAAAATCCGCAACCACGTCGGCACCAAGAACAACTGGTTTGATAGAGGCCGCAGCTTTCCCGACTGCCGGCGGAGCCATAGCAGAAAGCTCACTCTTGCTACCGAGAAACTCTTCCTTCAATTGCACGAGGGCTTCGCAAATCTGCTTCGCCGCAGACGCCTCTGACGTTTGGATGACTAATTTGGCTTGAAGATCATTGGGAAGCTTGACCGTCAATCCGCAGCCAACCACTTTTTCCGCAACCAGCTCTCCGGTTATCGCGGCGAAGGGGGCATCCAACGGCGGCCACAGCTCTTTGATGACTCGACGAGTATCTGAATTCCCGACCAAGATGATACCCGCGTCATGACCGGCGAACTTTTCCCACGCAGCAATTAAGCGGGCTCGTGGAACTTTTGGCTTGAGCTTTGCAGACGCAATTTGCTCTGCCGTTCCGCAGAGAATCAAATTGTTGTGAACTTCCATTTCTATGTCCTCGATCCGCATCATCCCTAAAGTGATTTTTAGCGTGTCGAGAACTTTTTCAGGTGGCTGATCGGCGGCTACGGAAACGGCAAACAGAGGTCTACCATCAAACCTTAGGTCTTCCTGTCGGACTAACACCAAAGCATGCTCCGCGCCGGCTTTGGTGATCTGGTCAAGGAACTCCCCGGCTAAAATCGCCATGGGCTTTAATTCATCAACGCGTTGATCGGGGGCCAGTTGTTGATCTTTGACCCACTTGAGGCAAGCCTGAGCGTCGATTGCCTGCAAATCGACGTAGCCCACGGCCAGCAGATCTTTGGTACTCAACGATTCCTGCAACAGTCGAGCGTTCTGCGCTTCGACAGCCGAGGGCATAAAAAACGCAATGGCCAACACGATGGATAGAACTTTGTTCATCAGTCATTTCCCCTCAATGAAATTTTGAAACGTTTTGCGATAGAAAAACCATCGCTCTTGGGCAACTCAAGCACTGCGGTTCCGCCATCAAGTCGGTATTCGAACGGCTTCCTCGTTGCCGGGTTGTTAGGAACTGGAACGATGGAAACATCGGCCAGTGTTTTTGGAAAACTCCCGGTCTGGGCGGCGTGCATCCGCAAGGCTTCGATGACCAGCAGGGCATCGACATCGCGCTCAATTCGCAACTGAGCCCGCATAACTTGCTGGGTTGCGGGCAACAGCATGG
>CAZKTR010000590.1:0-2410 GCA_964555525.1 uncultured Pirellulaceae bacterium | reverse complement strand
ACGGCTCAAGTGTATTTGAAGGAATGCGAGCTTACGATACGCCTAACGGAGCTTGTATCTTTCGACTGGACGCCCACATCAAGCGGTTGTTCGAATCCGCCAAGTTGTATCGGTACAAAGTGCCCTTTTCTGCGGCTGAAATCTCCCAAGGTTGCAAGGATTCGATCGCAAGAAACGATTTAACCAACGCTTATATTCGCCCGCTCATTTTCTTGGGAGCCGGCTCGTTAGGCGTGGTTCCCAATGATGACGTTCCAACCGAAGTGATCATCGCTTCGTTTGAAATGGGAGCCTACCTAGGCGAAGAAGGCCTAAAGAACGGAATCAACGCTTGCGTTTCGTCTTGGAATCGCACCAACAGTTCCGAGATGCCCGTGTTGGCCAAAGCCGGCGGCCACTACCTGAACGCTCAGCAAATCGGCGGCGAAGCTCGGCGACACGGCTACGCCGAAGCGATCTCGGTTTCGCCTCGGGGTAGTGTGAGCGAAGGTTCGGCTGAAAACGTATTCATTGTCCGCGATGGAAAAATCTTCACGCCTCCACTCTCAGCAGCGATTTTGGGCGGCATCACTCGCGACTCGGTCATCAAACTTGCGGCCGACCTAGGCCATGAAGTGATCGAGCAAGAATTTCCACGCGACTTGTTGTACTTGGCCGATGAGCTTTTCCTAACTGGTACAGCAGCCGAAGTGACCCCCGTACGCAGCGTCGACGGCATCGAAGTCGGTTGCGGCTCAAGAGGCCCGATCACCGAGGCGTTGCAAGACGCGTTCTTTGGTTTGTTCGATGGCCGAACCGAAGACAAGTACGGTTGGCTTTCGTCAGTGACCGCGTAGCGGTAAAGGTGGCGACGGTGCTTCCAGCGCCGGCTTCGAAAAACTTTCGCCATTGGGCAGCCCGCAGTACGGTTTGTGTATGTTATACTACCCATCTCTTTATCGCTTCACCTCCAACATGGCCCTGGTCCTCAACTAAAAAAACATTGGATTTACATCATGCTTCAAAAAACTTTCGCCATTTTGTTTGTCTTGTCTTTCATTGCCGCCCAACTAGAGCGTACTGACGCTCAGACGACGTTATCTATTGAGGAAGACATTACAATAGGTAGTTTTGACCTCTCTGTCCCACCCTTTGCGTTTGGTGTTGGGTTCCCCGATGCACGTGATCTCACGTTCGATGAATCGACTGGTGTAATTACTGTTGGCAGTCCAAATGAAATGGAGACTTTTCGTGGCGGCATTACGTTTGATCGCGCAGGAAACTCAACCGTATTTTTTGATCCTTTTCCTGACTCGCCCTCTTTCGAGACCAATTTCGGTGCGACGTTTCGAGGGCCCGCCACGCTTGGGGCAAACCAATTTACTTCAGGTATCTCAATTGACCACTCCACGTTCTTTGGGTCGTTTTTCAATTCTCACACCCTCCAAGTCAGAGACACCGCAACGGGCAACCTTCTCTTAGATTTGAGCGGCAGAACGAATGACGCCTTTGGGGATCCAGACGATCCTGAGTATGTTTCAGCACGCTACAACCGCGTGCGAGGATCTCTTTTCTTACAAGAGGTGGGCGGTACGGTAAGAGAGGTGCTTCCCTCTAGTGGCAGCATCTTTCAATTTGACGAGCTAAACGATTTGGGGATTAGTCTTGGTGAGTTTGAAATCAACCAACGTGATGGAAATCTGTATGACATCTCCAACACCGACGTCGACATTTATGATCCCAATGACGGTAGCCTCCTTGAGTCCATAGACATCTCAGGATTTGGGCTCGACACACTCGAAGCCCATGCGATTGATAGCGATCGTGGTAGCCTTTGGTTACTTGGCACAACGACAGATCCTGGAACCATTTTTCCGACGACTCGTTTACTACGAGTAGGCACCATCGCTATTCCAGAACCATCTCATTTAGCAATTGCCCCTTTGCTGTTGTTGCTTTCAGCCCGCAGACGCAGAAATTAAGCGCAGGCCAGCAGCCTCGTCATGCAAGCTTCCCCGCGTTGGTCGATGCCTTAAGCACTTCGACGGTATCGAGCGCAGATTGGCGAACGGCATCTTGCCATGACTTGGCGGCAACCAGTGGCGAACGTTTGGTTTTAATGGCTTGCGTTAATCGGTCGCCGAAATGGGGTAGAGAAAAAGGCAATGAATCACTTTCGAGAAATCTATTTTCGGCAAGAACTTGTCCTGAGACCGATCACCGAGGCGTTGCAAGACGCGTTCTTTGGTTTGTTCGATGGCCGAACCGAAGACAAGTACGGTTGGCTTTCGTCAGTGACCGCGTAGCGGTAAAGGTGGCGACGGTGCTTCCAGCCGGTCTTACGCGCCGGAGGCAACTGTCGCCACCTTGCTTTCGCCAAGGGCGATTCAAGGTCGCTTGAATCTTTGCATTTGCTTTTCAAAGACATCTT
>CAZKTR010000589.1:0-2414 GCA_964555525.1 uncultured Pirellulaceae bacterium | reverse complement strand
GTACCAGCTAGAGTCTCCACTTCAAAGTCAGGAGCCTTATCGCCGACCTTGAGAACCTCCGTCTGCGCATTGGCAGTCGCCAAAAAAAGCCCGAACAGGTATAAAGCCATGATTGGACGAGACCATATTTTCAACATCGTTGTTTCCTGTTTTTAAACAAATTTGCAAGTACATTTGTGACAACAATCATAACGAAATCGGCAACCAATGGTATGGATAAGATCGCTCAACCTTCTGAAATCAGCGTATCCTCAAAAACAACTCACAACAAAAAATAACAATTCGATGCCAATCCGTCACCGATATGCCTCACTTCCATGTAAAGTTGGGGTTGGCGGAACAGAGGATTGTGTTCAAACTCACGCCAATTGGCTTGTGACCAAACACTACCGTTTTGTCGATATCTTTTTCTACTTTAGTACGGCTGGAGGTCTTATATGCTTCGCTTCAATCGATTCGGTATTCAATCTACTGCTGTCAGTCTTAGTTTGATGGCAGCCGGAGTGATTTTTTCGGCGAGCACAACCGTCGGATGCCACGCTACCGATCCAACACCAACACCTAGCGTAGCAAACACCGCGCCACCAGCCACGACCATCCCCTTCGTTCGCAAGAAACCTGATTTCGGTGGCGAAGCCTGCCTAACAATGGTCCTACAAAACAAAGGCCTGCCAATCGATCAAGACTGGGTCTTTGACCACGCGGGCGTCGACCCAACGCTCGGCCGAGGATGCGTGACCCGCGAACTGACACAAGTCGCTCAGGCGACCGGCCTTGAAATCGGCCAAGTCTGGTACGACGCCAACACGGAAGCCGCGATCAAACAATGTTGGAAACATTTGCTCCGCGACATCGTCAATAAAACTCCAGTCGTCGTCGTTACCCACGACCAGCAAAACATTGAACGCTTTGTGCTAGTACTTAATTACGATGCTACCAAAGACCAGCTAATCTACCACGACCCGAACGTCGACGGCGGCCAATCTCAAACTATCGACCGTGTCAGCTTTATCAATCGCTCGTTATTAACAGCTCAAAATCAGCGAGGCCAACCCACTCAACAAATCGTCGCAATTCGCACCGGCGGAGATATAAAAAACAATCGCCTACCAGCGCCGACCAAAGAAAAATACACCGATGCGGATTACGCTCAACATATCCGTCAATTAAAAACTCGCTTACCCAACGATGAGTTTAAAATCGTGTTACAAAAACCGTTCGTTGTGGTCGGCGACGGCGGTATCGCGAACGTAAAACGCACTGCTACTGGCACCGTCAAATGGGCTGTCGATAAAATTAAACAAGACTACTTCAGTAAAGATCCTGAATTCATCCTCGATGTTTGGCTGTTCAAAAACCCTGCCAGCTACAAAAAACATAACGTTAAACTATTCGGCGATGTTCCTTCCACGCCTTACGGCTTTTACTCGCCTTCGAAACGCGCCTTAGTCATGGACATTTCGACCGGTGGCGGGACGTTGGTCCACGAGATCGTGCATCCGTTCATGGAAACCAATTTTGGTCGCTGCCCATCGTGGTTCAACGAAGGGCTCGCATCGCTTTACGAACAAAGTTCCACTCGCGACGGTCACATCATTGGCCTTACCAACTGGCGACTGCGAGGCCTGCAAGGAACGATTTCTGCGAACCGACTCCCCTCCTTTGAAACACTTTGCAACACCACGACTCGCGAATTCTACAACGACGCCGGCACGAACTACGCCCAAGCCCGGTATTTGTGCTACTACCTTCAAGAGCGAGGTTTATTGATCGACTACTATCACGCGTTTCGAAAAAACTCGCTGCAAGATCCCGGCGGATACGAAACCCTGAAGCAAATTCTCAAACGGGATGATATCGATGCGTTTCAAAAAGAGTGGGAACAGTACGTGATGAAACTTCGGTTTTGATTTCTATCCGATTCATCACTTCTCTGGCTTAGCAGTCAAAGTAAACAACCCCAACTCCGGCGGCGAGTTCACTCGAATGGCTTCATCACCGGAGATTCCACGGCTTACATGCAACAGCATCGAACCGATCTGAAAAGTGCCTGAAGCGTATTTGACACCAAACTTACTGGGCGCGACGATCGGGCCAATCACCGGAAAGGCGATCTGGCCGCCATGCGTATGACCCGCAAACATCAAATCAAACTTATAATCCCGCGCCCACTGGAACTGATCAGGACTGTGGCTTAGCAAAATCGCGAAGTCTGACTTTGGCTGCTGGTCAGGTGGCGGCAACTGGTCAACCGCACGATACCAAGGTAACTCGTTGCCGGTGATTACGATCTTCACACCTTCCACATCAACTTCGTGCCACGCTCCAGAGACGGCCACCAACCCACAGGCCTCTATCTTGCCACGTAACATTGCCTCATCACTAATTCGCTTGTCGTGATTCCCTAAAACATA
>CAZKTR010000588.1:0-2419 GCA_964555525.1 uncultured Pirellulaceae bacterium | reverse complement strand
TTTTTAAGATCACCGAGGACGTTGGCGAGAGCAACGATTTATCTGCGTCGAACCCAGAAAAGCTGGCGGAGCTAAAACAGCGGCTTAAAACGCACTACCAAGAGTTAGTTCACGATTCGTACGTTTGGCCTGCAAAGGAGGCGATAGCGAAATAGCCAAGCGAGTGGGTGCCATGCTTCACGGCTTTGAGAGTAAAAGCATCTTCCTAGTGTCGGCATGCTTACGCGATCGATGCGGTTTTGGAAAAGTCCCGTGAGCATGTTTTTGGGGGAGGGCTTAGAATTAAATGCATTTCTGATCGCGTAAACATGGCACCCTCGTTGACCCAGAAAAAAACGGCCGTCGATATAAACCGACGGCCGTTATTTGTTTTGTCTTTAAGAAATGGTTTTCTTAAGTGCTAAAGCTGTTTCCGCAACCGCAAGTCTTTTTTGCATTTGGATTGTGGAATTGGAAACCACGTTGCTCAATGCCATCGTAGTAATCTACAGTCGTGCCGTCCAAGAACAGATCGCTCTTCTTGTCGACAACAACTTTGACACCGTGCTGCATGGTTGAGTTGTCTTTTGTTTCATCGAAGTCGGTGGCGATGTTCAAACCGTAGTTGAAACCAGAACAACCTCCGCCAGCAACCGAGATACGCAATACTGCGCCTTCTTCGTAGTCGCCTTCAGCGATAAAACGTTGTACTTCCTTGGCCGCTTTTTCTGTAACCGTCACGCTCATCTGTATCGAGTCTCCATATTTGGATCAAAAGTTTTGGATTCACCGAGTGAATGTGGTTTTGAATCCAAGCTTAAATCATTTCGTTCATCATAGCGTTTTACCGCATATCTACATTTTTCGTAACCTGAGCGAAATTGTCCATAGCTTTTTACCACGAATAAGCCAGCTTTACGCTCTCCTTACAATCCGAACCCAGTAAAAAGGTTCAGATTGCTCGCAAAAGAACGATTTTCGTCGGTGTGGCCGCCTGACCTAGAAGCGGACGGTTGACGAATCCGAAATCGTTATTTTGGCCAGTATTTGCATGTTATCTAACCGAACAAGGCTTTGATACAAAACTGAGACCATGTTTCATAACGCTCGATGTCCTGCAACATCGATTCGATTGGCTCGAAACCCGCACCCGCGATTTCTAGTTCTTGCGAGTGGACTTTCGGTTGGTCGACGGTAAACAAGTGCACCACGCCTAGATGGACTTTGCCCACATCGTTGCTGTCGTCATTGATCAAACCCACCATCTGCTGGGCGTACTTTGTGTCGATGTTGATCTCTTCGGCCAGCTCTCGTTTCATGCCGACTTCGTAGGCACAGGCTTCGCCCAAGTCTTCGGTAGAGATGTGTCCGCCAATTCCGACGCTTTTTTTGGCGTGCAATCGAGCTTCGCCACCGCCGGAGCCACGGGTGTACTGGAACACTTGACGACCACCGTTTTCGTCAGTGTACTGGAAGATGCAATAAGGAATCAATTGCTTGTAGCTGGGGTCCTGTTCCATTTGGTCACGCGGTAGGTATTGCGTGTTGACGGGATCAAGTAGCGTGGCAAGGTACCTGTCAGTGTCCGAGTTAAAACCTTGAAAGCAACCCAGCTCATGAAACAATTCGGTTTTAACAACCATTACTTGTTCAGTTTTTACGGTAGACATCGTCAAAAGATCCTCAGGAAGTTAATGGACAGCGTTTAGCAGCAGCGGCTCGACGGTTATATTAACGGATCAGGTTTCGAACCGTCAAATGGTCGGGAAAGCTGGGTCGATCCGATCCGTTTTTTAAGTTAATGTTTTGGTAACCCGACGTGAGTTTTGAAGTTGCGTATCTGTAGCGGCGAAGTTGTGGCAACAATGCCCCTGTCAGGCATATGCCGATAGTCCACGTTGTATTCGCGGAAATTTACCAAGATCCAGTTGGACGGGGCGAACAATTTTCGCTACTAATTTCTTTTTCTTATCGGAGACAACATGTCGAAACCGAAAACTTGTTTGCGCTGCAAAAATGAATTGCCTGCCAACTCCGGATTTTGCCCCGCTTGTGGAATGACCAATGATTCGGATGCAGTCAGTCGAGGGATCAAGACTGAAAAGAAGTTCGAAGCTAGAATTAAGCAACAACGGTTTTGGAATAAGGTGAACACCTTTTTTTGGTTTTGGGGACGGTAGTCGAGTTTGACTATACCGGCGTGAGCGACATTAGGCATCCACAAAAGGGCGGAAGGTTGAGTGTGACGAAGAATTCAATCCTGATTTTGCCGGGTCTCGATGGCACCGATCGAATGCTTGCCGAATTTCAAAGCATGAGTGGTGATAAGATTGCTGTCAAAGTATTGACGCTGCCTGACGATAGGTCGCTTGACTATCACGGACTCGCGGAACATTTTCGGCCTGTGATTCAAGCCCATGTCGGTTGTCACGTCGTTGCT
>CAZKTR010000587.1:0-2424 GCA_964555525.1 uncultured Pirellulaceae bacterium | reverse complement strand
GCCAAAGTTCGCCGGGCTGCACTCGCTTGGAAATGTGATCAACTTACCCGTCGATGCGGACTTGGAAGCCAATGCTAAAAAGTGGGCGCTGTCGAAAAATCGAGATCTCCGTTGGGTGGCAGCTCGAGCGATGCTCTATTTCAAGTCGGACCAAAACGCGGCAATTCTTAGAACAATGTTGAGTGATGTTGCGGTATGGTCAAAAGAGGAAGTCAAAAAACTTATAAGAAACCTAAGGTTTGGTCATAATCCACAACACCTTGTCCGGTGGGAAGCATGGCACGTGCTGGCCGCTTGGGGTGAGCAAGTTCCCAAGGTGGAGTTTCGCGAGGTAGCTTGGCAGTTCTTCGTAGATCGCGCCTCGATTCTCCACTACCTGCAAAACAAGCCAAAGGGATTCGAAGTTCAGATTTCTCGTCCTGAAGAATGGGAACTAGGAAATAGTAGTATCCGAGTAAGAATCCTGAAGGAGGGGAAGGCGATTCACAAATGGGATAGCCATACCGGAGAAGCTTTCGTTTTCGGCGGCTCTACCGTGGTCTATTCCGACCATCATCCAAACGCGCCAGGCTGTCGTTTGATCGCCTGGGATCTGAAGGAATCCAAACAACTTTGGGCTACTTCGCTGAAGGCGCTCCCGCCGAGACCCACTTCCCAATATGTAAACCAAATCAACATGACGATTGAGGAAGGTCAAATCACTGTGTTTGGTAATGAGTCTTATGGACAGTACATTGAGACGGTTGATCTTAAATCCGGCAAAACGACATCACACTTGTTAGGAACTCGCGAGGGCCAACGATTCGTCGACAAAGAATCGCAGGAAAAATAACTTTGAAATTTTGAATTAGAAGCGAATATGGTCACAAAGTATTTGGAAACTCTCGCCCTTCTTGGCTTGGTGACCGAGGTCCGAGTGCGCGGGTCCCCTTAGCTCAAAGTTGGAACTTTTCCATGGTTCCAAAATATAGATTTGCTTGTGGCAGTTGGTCAACGAAAAAGCCGACTGCCCAAGGCAGTCGGCTTAGGGGTATGCCAAGATTAAGGTCCTATAGGATTTCGAACGCTAGATCATTTACCTTTAGAAAAACTATTTCTCCGTTCGGATCTTTCAGCTGAACAGAAAGAGAAAGTTCATAATTGCCTTCGTCAAGCTCGAAGCAGTCACAGAAATTTTGTGTCCAGGACACCGACTCGCCAGAGGCAAGTTGCATTATTGCAAATTGCGCCGTATTGGTCGAGTCCTTGGAAAAACGACTGCCGAACGCCGTTGGCGAAACACGAGACTGTTTGTTAACAAGTTCCATTTGGCACTCTGCAAAATCTCCGAATTCGCCGTACGTAAATACCTGGTTGCTCAAGTTTATTAGCGTCATTGTTATCGGAACCGGAAGTCCTGATTTAATTGCAGGTGGTACACTGACCTCCAGTGAAACGTCCTGCAAGGTTTTTCGTTCTATGATTGTTTTCATGATTTTCCTTTAGGCAGAACGTTTGGGGACAGCCACAAAGTTAAACTAGGAAGAAACGATCGAAAACAAATGTTAGACTGGGCGATGGCTTCCGGTTTGTGGGTGTCCCCAAGTTCTACCGTCCGCTAAGATCATACTTAACAGTTACGGTGAATGGTCCTGGGAGGTCAGCGAGCTCTGTATCTAAACTTGAACTAACCTGTTCAATACCACTGGATTCGATGGCTTGGCCGTGAGTTGTTTCTAGTGTAGAGAGGACACATGTTGCAAGAATAACAACGAAAGTTGAGCAAAACTTCATTTTTACCTCGGATGTTGAGTGAGTATGTGCTGAAATTGCTTAATCGCGATTTGCAGTTTAAGGTAGTTTTTTGCAACAAGCTACAAAAAAAAAAATCAGCAATAACCTACGGGGAACGGAATACATGGTCATTGCGGAATTAGTTAAGCTTAGTTTTTTAAACATTTTCGACTACATTACGCTGGCTAAAAATATCGACAAATGCAGCCGATGACGTAGAACAGCTGTGCATTGCGCACGGAGTCGCGTGGTCATCGCGGACGTTATCCCGCTCAAAACTTGGCCTATGAACGCAGAAGAAAAGTACGAGTACAGATTGTTCGAAGTCGCCAGTAACAACCCGGACCCTTCTAAGGATGACGATGCTGTTTTGGTCGCTGCCAGCACACCTGAGTCTGCCATTAAAGCAGCTGCCGAGAACTGCATTGACCAACCTTGGGCGGTGTTCGAGATTGGCGTGGTTACTGGGGCGGTTCCACGAGAACTGCCATTTCTGGTTCGCGGTCCATATCACTGTGTGGCTATAAATCGAATGGGATGGCATAATTGGCTTGAGGATGATCAACTGAATGAAACGCCCGATGTCGCCGGATAACAATGCGATGGACCCAAGTCGCATTTCGTGCCGGTTTTAATGTTTAGTTTATTTGC
>CAZKTR010000586.1:0-2429 GCA_964555525.1 uncultured Pirellulaceae bacterium | reverse complement strand
TCTAATAGCTGCCTCCGTCAAGGAAATAATTGGCCTCGACCCATTTCTTGGACTCCAACAAAGACCAGCCGGTGCATTGCTTGATAAATTTGCATGCGTTGAGTTTTTGATCCCGAGGAATGCCAGCATCGGTCAATCGCTCGACCAGTTCCTCTACGCTGGCCTCTGCCATTGCTCCGGGCTGGTTCCGGTGCTCCGCGATCAGGCAGTCACGGTCGAACCTGGCGCTCGCCAGTTCCAGCTCAAGATCACTGACTTGAGTCTGAGCTTTGTGGTATCCGTCGATCAGAATCTCAACATGGATCCGAATTCGCTCGACTTGCTCGGTCGACATGTCGGTAGTGAGTAAATCCAACAGACGAAGATTGATCTGTTTTTCCATTTTGCTTACCTCCAGTTCGATAAGGACTGGCAATAAGGAAAAAGGTTCACTTGGACTGTCCAACTGCTTTGAGTCGTAAACTGCCTGCAGCGTTAATCAGGAATTTCTAGGTTACTTTGGTCTAGAGACTTGAAAAAAGCATCCAAGAAAGAAATGAATATTGGTTAAAAACTATAATTCATCACATCGCAGCACTTTGAATAATTACGGTGATTAGTCTAACAGAAATCCAAAGATGGCTTTTGTTAAAAGCGGTGAAAAACTGATTTGTGCGCAATCAGTTTCAAGCAGTCTTGTTGTGTTCCACAATCGAGATATGGGGTTTAAATTATTCTGACTGCAAAACTAACTCATGCAGTGATAACATAAAACGTTATATAGACGTAGCGTCGCAATTAACTTGAACGTTTTTCGTAACAATAGCTTGGATAACTCGATGACTCACCAAAGAACCCTAACGTTTTATGTTGCGAACCTATTTTTGTTGTTGGTTGCGACTGTTCTGATGCAATGCAATCGGCTTGAAGCGCAGGACTGGCTGCAATTCCGAGGTGCAGGTGGATCTGCTAGTGCCGATGCGGATCTTCCAATCAAGTGGGATACTAACACTAACATCAAGTGGAAAGCCGAACTGCCTGGCCCTGGCGCTTCGTCGCCGATCATTGTTGGCGATAAAGTTTTTCTAACTTGCTACTCGGGTTACGGCGACAAATCCAAAGGCAAGATCGAAGATCTCAAGCGACACTTGCTATGCTTTGATCGTTCCAACGGAGAAATCCTGTGGCAAAAATCATTTGATAATTCGAGCATCGCCGATGAAGACCCTTACAAAAGTTTCATTACCAACCACGGCTACGCAACCAACACGCCCGTATCGGATGGCAAGTCCGTTTATTTTTTCCTAGGCAAGCTTGGTCTTTTCGCATTCGACCTTAACGGCAACCAGCTTTGGAAAAAAGAAATCGAGTATAAAACCAATAAAACTCGATGGGGTTCGGCAGCCAGCCCTATTCTGTTTGGTGACAATCTAATTTTGAACGCGATCGAAGAGTGTGGCAAAGTGTTTTCAATTGCCAAAACCGACGGCAAAATAAAATGGGAATTCAGTACCGATGCCAAACTGGCCTATGCAACGCCAGGCTTGGTAACTGCAGCCAATGGCGACGTCGAATTGGTATTGCCTGTTCCCAAACGAGTGATCGGTTTGGATCCGAATGACGGAACACAAAAGTGGTACGCAACGAACCAGTTTGAAGGCGAATCGAACGCGTCCGTGATCGTGGACAACGACGTCGTGTATATTTACGGTGGCTTCCGCAGCGTGGGAAGCATGGCGATCCGAGTCGGTGGTAAAGGAAACGTTACCGAGTCTCATGTTCTTTGGAACACTCGCGACACGGCCTATGTATCGACGCCTATACTCAGTGGCGAACATCTCTATTGGATCGATGAAAAGGGCATCGCCTATTGTGTCAAAGCAGACTCCGGTCAGCGGATCTATCGCAACCGAGTCGCGGGAGTCAAAGGTGGCCGAGGAATTAAGTTCTTTGCGTCGATGGTATCCGCTGGAGACCACATGTTTGCTGTCAGCCGAAGTTCTGGAACGTTCGTGATCAAGACAACTCCAAAATACGAGCTTGTCAGCCACAACAAGATTGAAGGCGATGATTCTGAATTCAACGGCACGCCCGCGATTAGTGGAAATCAGTTGTTCCTCCGCAGCAACAAATTCCTTTACTGTATTGGAAAATAAAAAGCACGCGTGAGGTTCGGCTTTGCGTGCATCGCATTATTCTTATCCCGCGACTGACTATCGATCAGAGAATTAATCAAGCCTGTGATCTAAAAATTTGACCAAGTCGGAATTCATGCTCCCCTCATTGTTGATCAGTACGAGGCATGGTCAATTCATGCCGTTGGGCCATGACGGTTGCGAAGCTGAAGCCAGCCACCTGCCAGAACCATACACTGGTGAATAGGAAGCCGACACCCAAAAATAGTATGCCTGAAAATGAAAGGGCCAGAGCAGCAAGCGCGATTGTCCAAG
>CAZKTR010000585.1:0-2438 GCA_964555525.1 uncultured Pirellulaceae bacterium | reverse complement strand
TACGGACTGCTTCCTGAATTGACTCTTTGTCACGGACCAACAGCTTTACCATTTTCTCTCCATACCAACCATTTGGCACCTCATTTAATTAAAGGCACGAACTAATAAAATTCAACTAATTCTCGGGTCTACGAAATCCGAGGTGCACGCTTTACTTGCGCAATCTGTCCATAGGCGGAGCGAGCCGCCCGAATGGAAACGAAGATCATAACGGCTTTTCCGAATCCCTGTCTATAGCCAAACTTGATTTTTGGCATGGATTTAACGGGGAAAACGACCTGAGCGGGCAAACTGGCTGGAGACGGGACATTGGTGTCACCAAATCGCTAATCCTAAATCCTGACGGTAAGAATTTTTCTTCCGGCGGTTTCGGTTATTAGGCCTGCGGATTGAAAACGGCCTAGGTAAGTGATCCAGTCGGGTTCTGACCTTGAAATCCTCGCCTCGGCCTTGGAAGGACCCGTTTAATCCAGACATCCAGCATTTTGATTGGTCACTGCTGCCTGCAAGCGATCGGCGTTCGATACCGACATTACCTTCACTTATTTCGGTAGCACCCATGCCATCAGACCTAGACCTTACCGCTAGTCAATTTGACAAGAACGGTTTTCCGATCGCGATCGGGTTTCAAGCCGCCGAAGATACCCCAGCCACGGATAAGCCAAATCTTGATGATCCAGCAGGGCCAAACGGGGTGGGTTCGGGGCTGAATGATGCGGACGAAGCTTTGGAACCGCTTGGAGGAGCTTTGACTGGTTATGAGTTAGTGGCCGATATGCTGCGGAGGCAGAACGAGGTATTGGTTCAATTGGATGACTTAAACGATCGTATTGAATTGGCAATCGAACAAATTTCTGCCGCCCGCAAGAGCGAGATCGAAGCGCTCGAGGCCCAGGGGCAATTTCTTGATGACGACGATCAAGCGATGGACCAACAAAAAGCTGCTTAAATACGCTGGCTTCTCTCGCCCCTCAGGCTCCAAGCACTGCCGTCAGTGAATGGGCTCGAAAATGGTATAATCCATGTGCCGGGACATAGGTAACACTTTTTGGTACCGTTTCCGGCGGCTTTCGTCATCAGCCTTCGGGAGGTGACTCCGAAAGCCTGAACTCTGGCGAGCCCAGCTACGTCGGCAGGTCTAGCGCTGAAACCAAGCTGTTTAATGCCACCAAAAGTCCACGTTGCAAAAACGGAAAATCGGGATGCCGAATTTGCCTAAGCCGGAAAATAGGCCGAAAATGGACAGATTTTCCCAATCACCTATTTTTCTATCAGCGATCATTTGTTAATAATACCGACCGAGAAACGAACCTCGACTTTAGAGAGCGATCTTCATTGTCGATTAGTAGGTAACTCAATGCCCGATAGTGTAATGGTAACACCACAGTTTTTGGTTCTGTTATTCTAGGTTCGAGTCCTAGTCGGGTAACCTAAGGCCGCTGAGTCCCTCCCAGGGTTCAGTGGCCTTTTTTGTTGGTTGGTAGCAATTACAAACCGTTTGGCCAGATTTAGAGCCAAAAAAGAGTTTTTCCTAGGCGAGCCTTGCAGAAATCGACGTTGAATCTTGGCTCGGATTTGCGATAATAAACGCTTCAACGGCCTGTTCGCTTTTTTCAAAACGAGCAGGTCGTGGTTTTTTGGTGAACCCAAAATCATATATGGGTGCAGCAAATTCAAGGAATACCAAGTTGCCGCAATTGCCGGTAGCCGAGCAATCTGTTGGGCTGACTGGATTTTTAATCTTACTTCAACAATCACCGTTTGCTCACTCATTGGTGGCAAACAAATATTCGTCGATCCTTGCGACTCAATTTTGACAGGAGCCTATCGTGGAACGTGTACCAATGACCCAAGAAGCCTACGCAAGAATTCGGGCCGAAGTGGATGAGCTGGAAAACGTCACCATGCCACAAATCGCCTCGGATGTCGCAGCGGCTCGCGATGAAGGTGACCTAAAAGAAAACGCCGAGTATCATGCTCAACGCGAAAAGCAGGGAATGGTTCAAGCCAAAATCAACCAACTGCGAGGCAAGCTATCAAGAGCGCAGATTGTTGACCCGGCCTTGATTCCTCGTGATCGAGTTGCCTTTGGTGCGACGGTGAAGGTCTTGGACGTGGACATCGATGACGAAGAAGTCATCACGCTGGTCGGCGATGGCGACGAAGACTACGACAATGGCAAGTACTTGATCACCAGCCCGATTGGCAAGGGCTTGCTGGGCAAGAAGGTGGGAGAGACCGCTGAGATTGCGGTCCCCAAGGGCACGCTTGTGTTCAAAGTTTTGGATATCACGTACGACGAAGCGTGAGACTCCAATGCGAGTTCTGATTGCTGCTGATAAATTTAAAGGCTCTTTAACTGGGCAGCAGGTGGCCGACGCCATCGAGCAGGGCTTGCGATCGGCGAACTTGCGATCGGCGAACTTGCGATCGGCGAA
>CAZKTR010000584.1:0-2450 GCA_964555525.1 uncultured Pirellulaceae bacterium | reverse complement strand
GAACTCGGCCTCCGCAACCGACTCCGATTGAGGCGAAACAAATTTTGCCTGAAATGCGGAATCGGCGAGTAGGTCGTTGATCATGATTGTCGATGCTTACAGCAAGTTACGCAAAACCGTTTGCAGGATACCACCGTTGCGGTAGTAATCCATCTCTACCGCAGTGTCGATTCGAACGTTCGCATCGAATTCAACTTTGCTGCCATCGGTCTTGGTGGCGACCACTTTGATCGCACTTCGGGGTTGCAGGTCGTCAGACAAAGAATCGATGTCAAACGTCTCGCTACCATCTAAACCAAGCGACTGCCAGGTCGCACCGTCTTGGAATTCTAGCGGCAAGATACCCATACCCACCAAGTTGCTACGATGAATACGCTCGTAAGTCGTTGCGATAACGGCTTTGACGCCCAACATCATGGTGCCCTTGGCTGCCCAGTCACGCGAACTGCCGGTTCCATACTCTTTACCGGCCAACACGACCAATGAAACGTCGTCGGCTTGGTACTTCATCGATGCGTCGTAGATCGACATTTGCTCGTTGGTCGGCAAGTAAGTCGTCACGCCGCCTTCGGTTCCCGGAGCCAACTGGTTGCGGATGCGGATATTTGCAAACGTTCCACGAACCATCACCCGGTCGTTGCCTCGACGCGAACCAAAACTGTTGAAGTCACGCTTTTCAACGCCGTTCTCTTTCAAGTACTTTCCAGCAGGGCCGTCACCCGCGATCGCACCCGCAGGAGAAATATGGTCAGTGGTGGTTGAATCACCCAGCAACGCCAAGCAACGAGCACCGTTGATTGGTTCGATTGGTGTTACGTCTGGAGTCATCGTCGCAAGGAACGGAGGCTCTTGAATGTAGGTACTCTTTTCGGACCATTCGTAAAGCGCGCCTTCGCCGGTTTGGATTTTGTTCCACATCTCGTTGGAATCAAAGCAGTTTGAGTACTGCTTTTGGAACATGTCGGCCGTCACGTTTTGTTCGAGCACCGATTGGACTTCTTCCTGAGCCGGCCAAACGTCTTTCAACATCACTGGGTTGCCATCGGCGTCGTTGCCGAGTGGTTCGGAAACCAAATCGATATCCGTAGTACCAGCGATTGCGTAAGCAACCACAAGCGGCGGACTGGCCAGATAGTTCGCTTTGGTCATCGGGTTGACACGGCCTTCGAAGTTTCGGTTACCGCTCAACACACTCGAAGCGACCAATTCGCCTGTCGTGATCGCGTTGGATACCGGCTCAGGCAATGGACCGCTGTTACCGATACACGATGTGCAACCGTAGCCGACGGTGTGGAAACCAAGCGACTCAAGAGACTCGGTCAAACCCGCTTGGTTCAAGTAGTCCGTTACAACTCGCGAACCTGGAGCAAGGCTGGTTTTGACGTGCGGTGGCACGGTCAAGCCTTTTTCTGCGGCACGCTTGGCCAATAAACCAGCAGCGATCATGACTGACGGGTTACTGGTGTTGGTACAACTGGTGATCGCAGCAATTACAACCGCCCCGTGAGTGATCTCGTTGCTGTGACCGTTGTTTTCAACTTTCGCAACACGATCCAAATCGCCCGACTTGAGCCCAAAACCTGAGTGGCCAACAGGTGCGGTCAAAGAATCGTTGAACGACTTCTTCATTTCTTTCAGCAAGATACGGTCTTGCGGTCGCTTTGGACCGGCAAGCGACGGCTGAACCGTTGACATGTCCAAGCCGAGAGTCCGTGTGAAGGTCGGCGTCGGAGCCGAATCCAAACGGAACAAGCCTTGCTCTTTGGTGTAAGCTTCGACGATCGCGACTTCTTCGTCGGTACGACCAGTACGCTTCATGTAATCAAGCGTATTGCCATCGATCGGGAAAAAGCCCATTGTGGCACCGTATTCAGGAGCCATGTTTGCAATCGTCGCGCGATCTGCCAACGACATTTGCGAAACGCCTTCACCGAAGAACTCAACGAACTTACCGACAACGCCAGCGGCACGCAGTTGCTCGGTCACGGTCAAAACCAAGTCAGTCGCAGTCGCACCGGGAGCAAGTTTTCCTTTGAGCTCAAAGCCAACGACTTCTGGCAGCAGCATGTAGATCGGTTGGCCAAGCATCGCTGCTTCGGCTTCGATACCGCCAACGCCCCAGCCAAGCACGCCCAAACCGTTGATCATGGTCGTATGACTATCGGTACCGACCAAAGTATCTGGAACGGCGACCGGACCGGCTTCATCTTCGCGGACGAAAACGCCTTTGGCCAAAAACTCCAAGTTCACTTGGTGGACGATACCAACATTTGGCGGGACAACGCGGAAGTTATCAAACGCTTTTTGGCCCCAACGCAAGAATTCGTATCGCTCGCGGTTACGCTTGAATTCAAGTTCGACGTTCAAACCAAGAGCAGCCGCGCTGCCAAACTGGTCGACTTGGACGCTATGGTCAATCACCAAGTCGACAGGGATCAGCGGATTGATCT
>CAZKTR010000583.1:0-2464 GCA_964555525.1 uncultured Pirellulaceae bacterium | reverse complement strand
CAATTGAACCTATCGGTCCTTCACCAAAACTCGCTCAAAGCAAACCCAATGGGCGCCGATTTCGTCTACGCGGACGAATATAAAAAACTGGACCTAGCGGCGCTGAAAAAAGACCTCGCTGCATTGCTTACCGATTCACAAGATTGGTGGCCAGCCGACTACGGCAACTACGGACCGTTTTTCATTCGCATGGCTTGGCACAGCGCCGGCACCTACCGCGCGACCGACGGTCGTGGCGGATCGGGCTACGGGACTCAGCGCTTCGCGCCTCTGAACAGCTGGCCTGACAACGTCAACCTAGATAAGGCGCGTCGTTTGCTATGGCCAATCAAACAGAAGTACGGCAAAAAGATCTCTTGGGCGGACCTGATGGTCTTGGCAGGCAACGTTTCTCTGGAAGAAATGGGTTTTGAAACGCTTGGCTTTGCGGGCGGTCGTGAAGATGTTTGGGAACCACAAGAAGACATCAACTGGGGACCAGAGACAAAATGGCTCGGCGACAAACGCTACCACGGCGAGCGTAAACTGGAAAATCCTTTGGCGGCGGTTCAGATGGGTTTGATCTACGTGAACCCGGAAGGCCCCAATGGCAACCCAGACCCACTGGCATCAGCGATCGACATTCGTGAAACCTTTGGCCGGATGTCAATGAACGACGAAGAAACCGTTGCTTTGATCGCCGGTGGCCACACATTCGGTAAAGGCCATGGCGCTGCCTCGCCGGAAGAAAACGTTGGCGCCGATCCTGAAGCAGCTGGCATCGAAGCACAAGGTTTTGGTTGGGCGAATAAGCACGGCAAAGGCCACGGCGCGGACACGATCAGCAGCGGGCTCGAAGGCGCTTGGACAACCACGCCGACCGAATGGTCTCACGACTACTTCGAACACATGTACAACTACGAATGGGAAAAAGGCAAAAGTCCAGCCGGTGCAATCGTCTGGCGTCCCAAGAACGGCGACGGCGAAGGTTCGGTGCCTGACGCCCACGACGATTCCAAGTCACACGCTCCGGTCATGTACACGTCCGACTTAGCGCTGCGAATGGATCCGGCTTACGGAAAAATTTCCAAACGCTTTTATGACAACCCTGACCAGTTCAAAGCAGCATTCGCGAAAGCTTGGTACAAACTGACTCACCGCGACATGGGGCCGATGTCACGCTACTTGGGCGATGACATTCCTGAACCACAACTGTGGCAAGACCCGGTTCCAAAAGTAGACTACGACCTGATCAACGATAGCGACATTGCTTCGCTCAAAGACCAATTGCTAAATTCGGATTTGACCATTTCGCAACTTGTGTCCACCGCTTGGTCATCCGCTGCAACGTTCCGTGGATCTGACAAACGTGGTGGTGCCAACGGTGCTCGACTTCGCCTAGCACCGCAAAAAGACTGGCCGGTCAACGAGCCAGCGGCACTGGCAAAAGTCTTGCCTGTGTTTGAAAAAATCCAAGCGAAATTCAATAACGCTCAAGCGGGCAACAAAAAAGTATCACTCGCCGACTTGATCGTACTCGGCGGCTGTGCAGCGATCGAAAAAGCTGCCGCCGATGCTGGTCATACGGTCAGCGTACCGTTTGCCCCAGGTCGCACTGATACGACGCAAGAGTTGACCGACGTAGAATCATTCGCCGTCCTCGAACCCATGGCCGACGGATTCCGAAACTACTTGGGCCAACCTGACTCTCGTACCGCCGAAGAACTTCTGATCGATCGGGCTCAGCTGTTAACTTTGACCGCACCTGAGATGACCGTTCTGGTGGGTGGCATGCGAGCATTGAATGCCAACGTGGGACAGTCAAAAGTTGGTGTCTTTACCAGTCGTCCAGGCCAGCTAACGAACGACTTTTTCGTGAACTTGCTGGACATGAAAACCAAGTGGCACAAGTCAAAAAATGCCAACGTCTTCCAAGGTTTAGATCGCGAAACCGGCGATGTGAAGTGGGAAGGTTCTCGCGTTGATTTGGTGTTCGGGTCGAATTCGCAACTTCGAGCAATCGCAGAAGTCTACGCCAGTCAAGACGCTGGTTCACGTTTCGTGAGCGACTTCGTAGCGGCTTGGACCAAGGTAATGAATCTTGATCGCTTTGACCTAAGGTAGGGCGAAGAAATCTAACGCAGACTAACGACTAATTTAACTAAGCCCAGCGGGAAACTGCTGGGCTTTAACAATGAGTGCCATCAATCGCTAGAAGGAAATCATAGCGCATTCCATGGATATCGGCCGGAATTGCATGTGCAAATATTTTCCTGAAGCGGGACGATCGACAAAATCTACTTCGATGCCAAAAGTAAATACGAAGTCGGTTCGCCACAGATTTTCGCCAGGGCCTTCATCGCGATGAACGAGCAAATCTTCAACGCTTGGCCGTCCAAAACCGACGATTTAATTTTAGGAACGCATGTAAGTTGATCGATATGTAGTTTAAATTCATAGCGACGAGCTAGTGCCGAAATTTATG
>CAZKTR010000582.1:0-2466 GCA_964555525.1 uncultured Pirellulaceae bacterium | reverse complement strand
CAGATTTCTTTGATTATACGCCGTATGCCATTTTGGGTTTAGCTCAGTTTTTAGATGAACGTTTACCGGCAAAGAACGTGATTTTTGCTGATTGGCTTGGTGGAAAAGCTGTTAATTTCGGATGCGTAGAGGAGAAAAGAATGGCGGTTGTGTTGTTTGACCCACACATGAGCGAGTTGGCAGCTAAATCCCACCAATCCGAATTTCAAGACTCAAACGCATGCTCGCCCGAAACGTGCCGACCAACAGAAACCTGATACTCGTCGAAAATTCGAATCGGTCACTCCCGTTGCTCGGGTTCGACGATGAACAGCGAAGAGAACTGGTTTTGTTGTCAGGTTGGTGTCGTGTATAGATTGCAAATTGATTTAAAATTTTGTGTCGTGTTGCTACTAGCTGGATACTTTGGCAACCCTTGTACAGCTCAAACGACTCCAGATGCGTCTTCGAGCAGTAGCAAAGTTATCGCGACAAAGCTGAGTGGTTTTGGGGTACCCTTTAGAATCGCTGCCGACGATTCATCATTCATCGAAGTGCAGTTGTACTTGTCGCGTGATGCTGGGAAAACTTGGACCTTCTACGACCGTAAAGGTACTGACGAAACTGAGTTTCCGTTTGAGGCTGAGGAAGACGGCGAGTATTGGTTTTCATTAAAAACGCTCAGCCGCGATAGGCGTTTGCTGCCCGAAGGTGATCCGCAGCCTGAGCTAAAAATCCTCGTCGACACCGTCAAACCAAAACTTGAGGTTCGCTTCGACGCGGACCCGGCAGGCCGAGTGATCTGCCGTTGGCGAGCTACCGACCGCAATTTGGATCCTCGTTCAATTAAGTTGCTCTACCAACCCGTGCTGTCCGATGGCTCGGTCAAATCATGGCAAGCGGTGCCAGTTAACTTGGGCGGTGTTGCTCGCAATGGAGTCTATTCAGATCAAATTGGTTGGTGGCCGGAGACAACCGAAGCGACCGTTAATGTTGCCGTTGAGATCATGGACAGTGCAGGTAACTCAGTTCGCCAAGCGCGAAAAGTGAATTTGCCTTCGACGGCATGGCGGAGTCGTAACACCTCAACTACGTTGCCGAATTTAGCTGCCGATTCGAACACGCAAACGACTTTAAAGCCAACCGCTGCAGGGACGAACACTTTGCCGAAGCAACCAGACTGGGCCTATCCTGGTTGGAAATCAGAAAAAGAATTGCGGCTACGAGGCAAAAGCAATTTGCCGATTGATCCGCAGGCTTCCAAAAGTTCAGCGGGCTTGGATAAAACAGCCGATCATAACAATGGCAAACCCAGCGGCGTTGTTTGCGAGAACGGTGTCTGCCGATTGGCTCCTAAAAAGACAATGCCCAGCCGAGAGAAAACACCCAGCCGAGCCAAAAATGTTTACCGGCCTCCTGCACCGTCTCCTAGACCTGCACCACGTCAGGTCGCGGCGAAGCAATCGAGAAACTACCCTACCAACCGCGTCGCCAGTACGAACCAAGCTTTGCTGCCTCTGGTTGGATCGCCCGAAGAGTTCGCGGCTCCGCCAGCGCCACCGGGCTACGTTGCAGCTCAGCAACGAGCGGCACAGCCATTGGTTGACTTATCATGGCAACCTCCAACGCGAACCGCGAGCGCTGCTAACCAGCAAGTCCCTTCTGCGATTAATTGGGAGAGCGAAAAAGAGAATTGGAAACCGAAAGGCCGGTTAGAAACTTCCGCAACGACTTCGCCTCGCAAGTTCGACTCAACGATCACTCCGCTACCGACTCGGCAGACGCCGGTACCGCCATCGGCGACCGATGTGCCTTCGAATCCCGGTAAGATGTTTTTTGAAGGTGATAAAGTGATCGGGCAGTCGTCCACGATGGGGCGATCAAACCAATACCGCGGTCAACGGCAAACGGTTGGTCCGATTTCTTCACCGACGCTACTACCCAATACTGAAAGTAACTCGACGACCAACCAAGCCAGTCAGCGAGTTGCAAACGATGCTGGTTTTTCGCAAACGGTTCACGCTCCGTTTCAAGAGAACCCAGCCCAAGGTTCGATGCGTCGATTGCCGACGCGTAATTTTACACCTGCAGGTTTTGAACGCGGTTCCGAAACGACAGCGAATGGTTCTGATGATCGATGGACTGCTGGATCGGGTTCGCGGCAAAATGTAAAGAACAACCCTATCGGAAGTGCATCGAGTGCCGGCGGGTCGATTGCCAAACCCAATCGCTCGACACGTGCGCCGGTGCAGATGATCGGTAGCAATCGTTTTCGTTTGAACTACGGGATTGATTCGATCGATCCTTCGGGCGTGGGCAAAGTCGTGTTGTGGATGACGCGCGACGATGGGCAGACATGGAAAACTTGGGGCACGGATCCTGATCGAAGAAGTCCGTTTCCGGTGGAAGTGACCGAGCAGGGGCGATATGGCTTTCGCATCGTGGTGCAGTCCAAAGATGGGCTGACAGGGCAGGGGCCCTCCAGTG
>CAZKTR010000581.1:0-2470 GCA_964555525.1 uncultured Pirellulaceae bacterium | reverse complement strand
CCTAGTTTAACTTTGTGGTTGTCCCCAAACTGTCCCAAGCACGGGTGAGAATAAGTCAGGCGGTTGCTGGCACTTTTTAGACAAACAGGTCAGAATAGGTCTTCAAATCAACCCGCAAACCGTCAGAATAAGTCCAACAGCCTGTTACAACATTAGTAACCGGTGATAAACAAGTTATACCGCTTGACGCATGCGTTTCAGATTTTCAATTCGCACATTAATCATTACCGTCGCGTTACTGTGCTTGTTACTGGGGATCTCAATCCGATTCGGACCTCACCTGCTTTGGAAATCGACGCGTTCAGAAGCCGCGAATGGTGTTGAGGCAATCCCAACTCGATCGTTAGTAGATGTGCGTCCTGTTGACAAACTTGTTGCTTGCAACATTGGGCCAATTACTTTTGAAATCCCAACAGAGCTGGCTGAAACTTATGAAATACACCGTGGGATTGGGGGCCTGTTCCTAAATTTCTACGATACAAAAAGCGATCGTCAAGCTGTTATTGAAATTCCAACAACTCGAGATGAAGAAACGATTATTGGCGACATCGGTAACCCGGCATTTTCTCAACTATCGTTCCCACGGTTTCACAAGATGGTTGTCGAAGAACAGTCATCAGATTTTTCATGGTTTATGACACGGGCGCAGCTCCGCGATCATATTTTTTTGCTTGAACATCGGGCTGCTGTACTCGATGACACCTCGCTTCTCGAATACTTGTGGCGAACAGATCTGGAAGCTACTTTAACACACTCAGGCGTTACAACGTTCCAATGGACCGCGCTAGATGATAAACTGAGCGGAACGGTACATTTTACTCCTTCAACGCCTGAAGATACGGATTGGATTCGACATTGTTGCGCTTCGTTTAAGGTTGCGGGCGGTCCATTCCAAGTTGGCATGTTGGGAGATTCCGAGATTAAATCTCTGATCACGATAACCGAAAATAATGTCCGCTAGAATTGCGGTATAACAAACGCATGAACCGAAGTGGCGAAGCATGCGGTTTTTTGATGTTTAGCTAATCGTCGCCACTCGGTTATGCTGGCCGTTATCACGCTCAAACCAAACGGAGTGCAAATGAAAACGCTACAGATCGCTTTACTCATCGCGACTTTCCTTCCAGCTTCTCTGTTTGCCCAGCAGAGCGACGTTGAAAAGCAAACCTCAGCAGAAGAGCGGATCTCCAGACTTGAGGAACGCGTTAAGGAATTGGAGAGTATTATTGAGAGACTCAAGTCGAAGACTTCGGCAGAAGAGTCGCCAGATAACGCGACGCGATACGCTGAGTTCAAAAAACTGCAAACAGAAGGCGCTATCGTGCGGATTGCCCCTGCTGCCGGAATATCACGCGAATCTACACTTCCAATGGATATCGCATTTTTCCCAATACCAACTGACGATGGCGTACGCCTCGGCAACAATGTTTATCCAATTGCCGACGCTGTCTCCAAAATGTTAAAATGGAAGAAGATCGCAAACGACAATGGTGTGAAGAATGTACAAATGTGGGTGGTAACCGATGACATGCGGGAACCAACTTCGGAACGCTTGCTGCAATTTGGTGTCAGAAACTTCACTGCTGCCGGAGTCGAGAATCTGAATCGGTACAACAAGCGTTGGGCCGAAACCATGAAATCTTTCGAATGACCCTTTCGCAACACCAGCCAATGACCGCGTGATAACAATACGTTGCACACGGAACCGCGGGCCGCGCGGCTTTTTCTGCTTGCAAGATGTTCGCCGCGGCCCAGTGAACGTTGACGTTATCCGACTAAACCCTCACCAACCTAGGAGCGCACAAGTGAAACGCGGATTAACGAAATTTAGCCTACGCGCCATGTTTATTGCCGTGACAGTCGCTGCCGTTCTGGTCGTTACAATGCCAGCTTTTTACGACTGGTTAACGAATCCACCATCAGTGCCACTTACCATGGCCGTTGCTGCTTTCAACGAGTCGAATCCGGAGCGACTTGGAAGTCAGGCACTTACAGAGAAAGAAATCGTCGAGGCCATAAAGACTCAACTTCCAACACTGGTCGCAGCCGAACGCGTAAAACAAATCTTGCGACGTATCGTCAAGGATCAACGAGTCCCGCCAACCACGGTCATAGTACGGGTTCATAACTCACCAGAGTCGACATCCGGAACTGAATCTTCCGCTACGCACTTAAACTTCATGAGAGGGAATGTACCGTACAGCATTCGAATACGCGACAGGCAAATCGAAGAATGAACATTGCCACGTTGCTACGAGCAGAGGTGGCCAACAACCGTCGGATAACAGGACGTTGATCCGAAGCGGAGAAGCCCGACTGGTCGGTTGGTCGCGGCAGATGCTATACTCAGGGTTTGTTATTTTACCTCGCTCTGTTTTCTGGTCGGCTGATTTGAATGGCCGCTCGGATAACACGGACGTTATCCGACTAAACGACAAAGACGAAGGAACGATCGTTGATACTCCGCATC
>CAZKTR010000580.1:0-2471 GCA_964555525.1 uncultured Pirellulaceae bacterium | reverse complement strand
TACCAATCAGGATGCCAATGATTGCAATCACGACAAGAAGCTCGACAAGCGTAAAGGCTTGGCGGCGGCAATAATTCTGTTTCATAAAACTGGGCTAGTTAAGAAAGTCTATTTGAGTTTGCAGATGTTCTCCCGCAAAACTTGTGCCAACGACTATCATTATATAACCGCCAATTAATCGGCGACAAAATCCACCAATGGCTCAGAATGTGTCGCGCCGTGCGACACGCCTGACGTTTTAAACGACAAAACCTCCAACCTAACCAACTCTAACTTAGGCTCAAAAATGCGTTGGCCACTAAAAAACCAGTTATTGCTCCGCATCGTGCTGCTGGTGTTTTTCTCAATCTGCGCCTTAACCTTCGCCAACATCCGCGCGTCGATCGTGGCAGCCAAGAAAGTGGAAATTGATCGCACCCAAGAAATTGC
Source organism: uncultured Pirellulaceae bacterium (assembly GCA_964555525.1). Taxonomy (GTDB): domain Bacteria; phylum Planctomycetota; class Planctomycetia; order Pirellulales; family Pirellulaceae; genus Mariniblastus. The sequence continues at coordinate 2,042 of CAZKTR010000580.1, read as the reverse complement.
TCGCAGCGTGCAACAGTCGCGTTTCCCAATGACGGCTAACGTTTTAGAGAACATGAAAGCGCTTTCTGGGGCAGAATTTATCGTCACCGATAAAAGCGGTGTCGTACAAAATAGCACCTACGCCGTCTCTGAACCCTTTGAAGCAGTCATTGCCGACGCTCCCGCTGCGGTTACTCTGAGCGATAAAGAGTTTTACCAAGTCACCACCCAACAAGCGAAAACTGGCCGAATCAATCAAATTCAACAAACCCACATCTTGCTGCCAAGACAATCGGAAATGCAAATCTTTTGGAAATCCAGTCAGTCTCCCCTATTAGTGGCAGCGATCGTTTTGCCGATCGCAATGTTGATTGCCTACGCATTTGCAAGTCAAATCACTCGTCCTCTTTCGACGATTTGCGAGCAAACCGACCAGCTTTCACAAGGCCAAGCACTAAACCTTCCAACTCAGGTGTCTTCAAGGAATGACGAAGTCGGCGACTTAGTCCGTACCATGAACGGCATGGCCACGACAATCAAACAGCACGAACAACAACTGATTGCCCACGAACGCTTGCAAACTCGGATCCAAGTCGGCAACGGAATCGCTCACAACCTCCGCAATTCGTCCACCGGTTGCCAAATGGCGATCGAATTACTGGCAACCGACCACCCGGTTGTACGCGAAACGGAAGAATACCAAGTCGCTCGTCGTCAACTTGGTTTGATCGACGACTACATCAAGCGTTTCTTAACGCTTTCCAAAAAATCAACTGCCACTGTTCCCACCTCTGCCCTGCCCTCGGTCGCTCTGTTACCGATTCTTCAATCAACCGTGCAGCTACTTCGTCCGATGGCCAAGCACTTGGAAGTCGAGCTTATCTTGGACCCAATTTCCGAATCTCATGCCAACATCGAAATCGACGACGCCCGGCAAGTCATCATGAACCTAGTGGGCAACGCCATCACCGCGGCAAAAGAATCGTTAACACCGCGGCCCCCAAAAGTCACCGTCTGCTTGCAAGAACAAGACGACTGTGCCACGCTATTGGTTTCTGACAATGGCGACGGGCCACCAAGCGAGATTGCGGATCTGATTTTTGAACCGTTTGTGTCCGGATCAAAATCTGGCACTGGCTTGGGGCTTGTTCAGGTCGCAGAAATTGCCGATCAAATCGGTGGCAAAGTATCTTGGCAGCGCCATGACGGTCTCACTGTTTTTGAATTTCGTTTCGCTGTCACCGCTCCAACCACAGCAGTCGAGGCAACTGAATGACGCGAGTATTAATCGTTGATGACGAACAAAGCATTTGTTGGGGGCTATCGAAAGTTTGCCAACAGCTAGAAGCCGAATGCGATACCGCGTCAAGTTCTGAACAGGCTTTCGAGCTGGCTGCGTCGAATGAATTCGATGTAGTAGTTTCAGACGTGCGTCTGCCCGGAGTTGATGGCCTAGCCGCGATTTCTAGATACCACGAGCTCTTGGGAGAAGTTCCGGTAATCATCATCACCGCTTTTGGGGACTTACAAACAGCCGTCAGTGCAATCAAACAGGGTGCGTTTGAATATGTCGTTAAGCCTTTCGATTTAGAGAAAGTTAAAAGTGTTCTAAGGCAGGCGATCACTGCTTCACAGATGTTGCGTTCGACCGAAAGCCCAGTAACAACTAGCCAGAGCCCACAAGGAGTTGGTAAGCAGTTGATCGGTTCGTCTTCGGTGATGCAGTCGGTGTTTCGACAAATTGCCTTGACCACTGCAACCGACGCATCGGTGTTATTAACGGGCGAGAGCGGAACCGGAAAAGAGCTTGCCGCTCGAACGATTCACCACCACAGCTCGCGCGCCGAAGGGCCCTTTATCGCGGTCAATATCGCGTCGCTAAGCCCCAACTTGGCCGAAAGCGAATTGTTTGGGCACGTCAAAGGTGCCTTCACCGGAGCCGACAATTCGAAATCGGGATACCTTGAACAAGCTCACGGTGGAACACTTTTTTTAGATGAGGTTGCCGATATCCCACTTGAGATTCAAGTGAAGCTGTTAAGAGTTCTGGACCAAATGGAAGT
>CAZKTR010000579.1:0-2475 GCA_964555525.1 uncultured Pirellulaceae bacterium | reverse complement strand
TTTCTCAAAGGACAACGAATCATTTTGACTTGGTTTTGTCTCGAACCGATAATGACCATCTTCTTCTATCTGTTGGGCTTTGTCCTCGCAGTAAGCTAGGTCCGCGTCATCATTCTCGAGCGCTAATTTCGAATACTGTTTTGCTTTGTCGAGTTCGCCCAGCTCTGCATAAGCCATTGCAAGCGCAATCTTGGAATTGTTAAATGGGAACTCTTCGATTCGCTCGGCAAGGCGAGCGTACTTTAACGCTAACTTACCATCTCGAACCGCTTCATCAGGGGCACCGGCTAGAATTTCAACAAGTTTCAAAGCTGCAGCACTTTGGATTGTCTTGTCTGGATCCTGCAGTTGATGTTCAAAAATCTTAATCGCCTCGTCATGGCGTCCTTGCCGCATGAACAGGTCCCCCAACAATTCGAAGGAAGGCCCCTCAAGAGGATTACCCATTAGCTTCCGATACTCGTGCAGATCAAGTAACGCTTTGTCGTATTGTTCACTGCTGAACAACACCTGAGCACGATCAAAATGGCAGTCGACCAAATGTGGATAGTTCTCAATCAGTTCGCCGTAATGATCGATTCCGCCTTCCGGATCAAACCAAGGTGATTTCGATTGTAATTTCCGAACTGTCAAATTCCGGAATGTTGCTTGGCCACTTTTCGCGTAATCAACCCTGCTCCCGATGCCCACTGGAGATGCATCCAGCCCGTACTTTAAGGGCGCTCCTTTTCGTCCGTTGATGTAGTAAAAGAATTGATGCTCATAAGCGACTACAGTAATAAGGTGTGTGTTTTCTTCTAGTTTCTGACTGGGCACAGGCTTGGGGATTGAACTGTATGACTCCCCGTACACCTTCCTAACGCTGAAATCGCTTCCATGTTCTCCGTGATCCAAGTTAACCCAAACCATACGATTACCGAGGCTAACGGTTCGTTCTTCGCCATCAGGCTGCGTCCACTGCACATCATGCCTGCTCTTTCTGAAAGAGCCCAACAAAAGTGCAGGGTTAAAACTCGAATGGCCCCCTTCTGCCCTCAGTCTCGCGGCACGTTCCGGATCTTTCGATTTACTCGTTGTGACTTCAGCCTCAAAAATAAACGGCGTTGGAAAATGCGACGCATTGAATAACGACATACTGGCCTTACTACCAGCACCTCTGCAGTCGCCGACAATGGTATTTCGGTCAACAACCTTCCATTTATTGTTATCCCGAATCCAACCAGCAAGTTCCAGTGTGAAGGTTAGCGGAACCGTTTCACCACGATGAAACGCCAATTCATTTTTTATCGTTTTGATTTGGTGTGCAAAATACGAACTTGCGATAGGATCCTCGCAACCCCTCTGAGCCGTTTGCAAGCGGTCAAGCGACTCGCGAAGTCGTTCGGGGTCCACTCGATCAGTTTCGGACGCAATTAACTCTTCGGCTTCCCGAACATCACTACCAACATTACTCTCCTTCGCGACGGCTGCCGAGATTTCGATCGCTGCAGAACCGTCAAACCAATTCGGATCATACGCCTCTCCCAGTTCGCGACGGGCTAGCACCACATCCGCAATCTGACCAGCGTCTATTGAGTAATTCAACAGCTCTACTAAACAAAACTCCCGCGGCCGTTCACAAGTTTCGTTATCGTCTCGCGATGGATCATTGGCCATTCCTAGCAGCACCTCCTTGGTCGCACCGTAAATTTCCGGTCGCTTTCGGAACGCCTGTTTTTCCTCCTTTTCTTCCGCGGTCTCTAAATTGTGAGCCACGTAATTGATCCCGCCCAAACCGTAAAAAGGCACAGCTGAATCGTAGCGCTGCGTAGCCACACACTCGAAGGCAAAGTCCAATATCTGCTTGTGCGACCCTCCCCACTTTGGCTGTAACGCGTTATACATCGCGTCGTACGCCATCTCGTTATCCATTTCGGCGGCAACTGCCTGATCGAACCAATACCTTGGTGATTTATCGCCAGCGCCAGCGGATAAAGCGTTGCCAATCATGGAGACTGCCGGTTCAGGGAAATCAGTACGCAGGTTCCAAGCTTTTTGAAAGAATCCACGTGCAGCACGTTGCCGTTCCCGGAACTTCTTGTAGTTTTCTTTGGATACTCCGTTTGCAAACCCGTTGCCTCTAAAATCCCAAGCAAGTTTTTTCTGGTAGCTTCCGCCAACCATCGCCAATAACCAAGGGTCAAGCTTGGGAAGCTCTGAGCAGCGTTGATAAAAACGCTCATATTCGGTCACAAGTAATAAATCGTTGATTGAATTGATTCGATCGTAGGCGATGCGAAGATTCTGGCCTTCGTCACTTTGTTGCGCTAACCATTTCGCGGATCGTTCGATAAAGTCATCCACATAGGCTTTAGACACCGGAGAATGGCTGGGGAGCTTCCCGCCTACTCTTGCGAAAGATTTTCGCCGGGCGTCATTAAACTCAAGTATACGAAATTCGTTATAAATCCACCAAGCCTCCGAGTACCCCGGCTC
>CAZKTR010000578.1:0-2481 GCA_964555525.1 uncultured Pirellulaceae bacterium | reverse complement strand
TGCTGCGCGGTTGTGAATGAACTTGAGCACCCAATTCGCTGTATTGAACGAATGGGTTCAAGTGCTTTCGCATGATCTTGGCAGCTTCAACAACGGCCATCTCTGGAGATACCGAACCGTTGGTCCAAACTTCCAGCGTTAGCTTGTCGAAATTAGTCTTTTGGCCAACACGCGTTTCTTCCACGTCGTAGTGAACGCGAGTAACGGGCGAGTAAACGGCATCGACCGGGATGATGCCGATTTCGTGATCGCGACCGCTGTGGTCGGTTGCTGGAACGTAACCACGACCGTTTTCGACGACCATTTCCATCATGAAAGGAACGTCATCAGTTAGCGTAACCAAAGTGTGGTCCGAGTTGATGATGTCGACTTCGCCACCGGTTTGGATGTCCGCACCGGTGATTGGGCCAGCGGTGTTCTTTTCAATCGTAATGACCTTCATTTGGCCAGTATGATTTTTGACGACCAACGACTTAACGTTCAGGACGATGTCGGTAACATCTTCCAAAACACCGGGGATCGAAGAAAACTCGTGGTTGGCACCACGGATTTTCAATTGTGTAACGGCACTGCCTTCTAGGGCAGACAGCAAGATACGACGCAGGCTGTTACCAACCGTCGTACCAAAGCCACGCTCAAATGGCTCTGCAACAAATTTACCGTAAGTAGGTGTTAGCGAATCGCGATCGCATTCAACCAAACTTGGAAGCTCTAAACCTCGCCAGCGAATATGCATTCAATTTCTCCGGGCGTGTCAAAAAATGTGTGGGGGGAATCTGTTTGGCAGATGGCTGCCAAACGTGTTTCATCAAAAAGTCAAACAGCTTGTCTTAGACGCGACGCTTCTTGCGAGGGCGGCAGCCGTTGTGAGGGATCGGAGTGCAATCTTCGATCGATTTGATGTTCAGACCAGCAGCTTGAAGTGCAGTGATTGCACTTTCACGGCCACTGCCTGGGCCTTTGACTCGGACATCAACTTCTTTGACACCGAACTTCATCGCCTTGTCGGCAGCTTGGGTGGCTGCACTTTGACCGGCAAACGGAGTGCTCTTACGAGACCCTTTGAAGCCGCAAGTACCTGCACTGGCCCAGCAAAGGGTTTCGCCTTTGGTGTCGGTGATGGTGACGGTTGTGTTGTTGAAAGTAGCCTGAATATGGGCCACGCCGTAAGTCACGTTACGACGGACTCGCTTCTTTTTGCTCGTTTTTGCCACTGAATTTCCTCTGGTCGGTTAACCGACGGGTTATGAGTTTGTCAGGAAACGGATAGTAAATTGTAGATTCGTGATCGGCTTTGAATCGAAACGATAGGGTCGATCGAAAACCGAATTGACCTTCGTGTTAGCGAAGATCCTTAACGCCCTTCTTACCTGCAACAGTCTTCTTAGGACCTTTACGGGTGCGAGCGTTTGTTTTGGTGCGTTGACCGCGAACAGGCAAACCAAGTCGGTGACGCATGCCACGATATGATTTGATGTCACGCAAGCGACCAATGTTTTGTTGTACTTGACGACGCAGTGGACCTTCGACGGTGTAGTCGCGTTCCAAGATCGTTGCAATTCGGCCGATTTCTTCGTCGGTCAAATCGCGTGCTTTTTTGTCTTCGTCCAAACCTGCTTTGTGACAAATGTCACGAGAAGTCTGGTTGCCGACACCGAAAAGGTACGTCAACGAGACAACAGTTTTTTTGTCGTTTGGAATATCAACACCTAACAGACGAGGCATATCAAATCTCCGAGCCCAGTGGGCTATCTAATGTGTTTAGTTAGTATTAAAAGCGGCATGTAAGGCTCATTTGAGCCATTTACACACTTAACCCTGTCGTTGTTTGTGACGTGGGTTGGTGCAAATGACGTAAACGCGGCCTTTTCGGCGGACGACCTTACAGTTTTCGCAAATTCGTTTGACGCTGGCGCGGACTTTCATTGCAGTTCTCTTCGCTTGTTTTTTCTCAAATTTAAAGCTCAACAGTATACGAGTCTTGCAAGTATTCCCCAAGGGCCAATTTAAAAGGTTTTTAAGGAATTTCTGCGATGGCACTTCCTAGGCCTTTTTGCTGGGCCTGAAGCACTTCGCGGGTCTCGTAAACGGTGCGAAGGATTCGTTTTCGGCGAGCTGAACGTGGTTCCGACACCGTTTTATGCAAAATTCTGCCAGCTAAATCAAATCATTGGGAATTGAGACGCGGGGTTGGGTGAGCTTGATCGCCTAGTTGGTAGGTTGGATTTCCCTGATATCGCATGCTTATGTGCTAGCGAGGCTGTTTTACTGATCTCTATCTATGTGACCAACACTTACTAACCACTCAAGGTGGATCGTAAGTTTTTGACGTCTGCGTAGGGTTTGCCGGTGCTTAAGAACCTTCCTGTCGCCTCTCTTGCTTCAACATGTTCGCTCTACTGGAATGAATCTTCACCCCTACTGACGGATCGCGTCAGCCACGACTTTGGCGAATTCGACTTGACCACGTTCATTGGGGTG
>CAZKTR010000577.1:0-2487 GCA_964555525.1 uncultured Pirellulaceae bacterium | reverse complement strand
CTCTCGGATGCGAATCCACTCAGGCGACGTTTTTGGTGAGGGCTTGTTTGGCATGATTAGCAGAAAAGAACTAAGGATTAGCAATGTCGAGAATTATACGCGGTTTTTGGATCGGCGTGACCGGTACTAACAAACAATAACCCAGCCATTTTGCACCAGCTTTTACTCGTCAAACAGCAATCGTTTGACGGCAGCTCCGACATCATCGTTTCGCATCAGGGATTCGCCGACCAAAATTGCGTCCACCTGATTGGCCTGCATTAGCTGGACGTCTTGGTGGGTGAAAATACCGCTTTCGCTAACGAACGTGGTCGTTGATGGGAGTTGTTGTTTGATACGGATCGAGTGCATGAGGTCGACTTCGAAGGTGTTCAAGTCGCGATTGTTAACACCGACTAACTTTGGGTTGCAAGCCAGTACCGCGTCGACGTTGGTTTCGTCATAGAGTTCTACCAGCGGTGTCATGCCGAGCTCAACGATCAGATTGTGGAGTTCTTTTAGTTGGCTGGGCTCCAAGCACTCAGCGATCAACAACACGGCATCCGCACCGGCCATCCTCGCTTCGTAGACTTGGGAGGGATCGAGTACGAAGTCTTTTCTCAATAACGGAACATCAACCGCCGCGCGGATCGCTTTTAAGTAGTCGAGGTGGCCTTTGAAAAAATGTTCATCGGTTAGCACACTGATGCAGGACGCTCCCGCATTGGCATAGGCTTGAGCAATTTGAACAGGGTCAAAGTCTTCGCGGATCAAGCCTTTCGACGGGCTCGCTTTTTTAACTTCCGCGATCAAACTGACTCGGTTGGCTTGCTGGCCGCCGGTCAACGCTTGCACAAAGTTACGCGGGGGAGTGGTCGCAGTGGCGTCGAATTTGACTTGGGGCCGCGCAGCGATCTCTTCACGTTTGTGAGCGACGATTTTATCAAGAATAGAAGACAAGGTAGTCTCGGTGATGAGGTTTAAAGTTGATTCAGTTGGGTGATAGGTTAAGTGGCATTCTGTTGATGCCGACGCTAGCGCGTTCGGCTCACCGTCGTGACCGCAGTGATTGATTAATTTCCCGACAGTGACATTTCAACGACGATCGGATAGTGGTCCGATCCCGTGTTGTCGCCAACGAAGCGGTCATGCACGTGAACCGTTGGTGATACGAAAGCGTGATCGATCGGGATCAATGCAGGCCAGCGATATCGCGCACACCAAGTGCCTTGGTAGCCAAAACCGCCTCGGCTATCACGATAACCGGAGTCTTTCAGGAAGTCATCTAGGAATGGCGACCAAGGCGTGCAATTAAAATCGCCCATGACCACGGTGGGCGTTTTTGATTTTTTCAAAATGTTGGTTGCTTCGACGATTTGTTGATTGCGAAGGTTCATGCGGTCCGTGGAAGTTGGGGAAAAAACATGCAAACCTGCCACGCGAAAACTTTGTTGACCCACCAGAAAATCGGCCATCACCATCGGGGCGTCAGTGACATCGGGGGTCAATTGGAAGGTTTGTTTGTTCGTCAAAGGCAGTTTGCTGAGAATCGCAATGCCGAACCCATGCCAACGTGGGGCACGGACGGAGTACGGATAGGTGCCGTCGTCGATCAGTGATTGCAATTCTGCATGCCATTGGTGGTCGTATTCGACGACGACCAACACGTCCGGATCGATTTCGGCGAATTGTTTTTTGGTGGCTTCGTAGGATCGATTGTCGGCCAACACATTGTGCGACATGATTCGAATTTTGTTCTTGCCCGCTGGCGGTTGTTCGATTTGAAGGTAGACCGACAACACCCCGGTTGAACACCAGATGGTCGCAATCACCAGCAAGAGACCAATCCACCACCGTTGAAAGCAAATTGCTCCAGCGGTAAAGATGACTAACGCGACGAGTATCTGTGCGCGGAAGTTGGAAAGTAGTTCCGCCAAAAAGAAGTATCGTCCGTAGAGCGAAAACGCAAAGACGGTGATCAGCACTAAAGAGACCGCTGCGAACACCGCACCAAAAAAGGAGCCGGCAAATCTGGCGGCTCCGCTGGAGGGTTCTTGAGATGGGTTCAGTTCAGACAAAACTGGTTCAATTGATGATGGTTAAGCTGGATTGGCAGCGGTAGCTTGTTTGCCATTGTACAGATACGGGTTCAAAGCCGGATCGTTATACATCTTAAACTGCCGGTACGTTCGGTGGCGTTTTTTGCCAGAAAAAATGTCCGATAGAAGTTCCTCAAGCGATTGTTTGAGGTCGCTTTGTTGGAGTTTGCAGACGGCTAGCTTGCGATTGACCGAGTCAAAGTGCTGTTGGGACACATCGTCGCGGTCGAGTTGTTCTTGAAGGTGGTAAATCCGCAGTGACATAATGGACAGTCGGTCGATCGTGCTGCCTGGGGTTTCGGTGTTCAGTGGAGCATCATCGTCGGCTGGTGTTCCTTGGCTGGCAACCAGATCAATGATTTCGTCGTCAACCTTTTCGATCCAGTCGTTGCGTTGCTGGTTGAAGCGA
>CAZKTR010000576.1:0-2490 GCA_964555525.1 uncultured Pirellulaceae bacterium | reverse complement strand
GAACGGTTTAAGGTGATGGTCGTGGAACCAGACACCGATCGTTGTCAAGTTTTGGCCGATCAACTTGAGCACGCCACGGTTATCAATTCGGCCGCAACGGACTTGGTTACTTTTGAGGAACTGCGAGTCGGCAATGCAGATATTTTTGTGGCTACCACTGGAGACGATGAAGACAATATGGTGATGTGCGTTCGTGCAAATGATGTTGGCACGACCAAAACCATCGCCACCATCAAGCGGCCAGATTACTCGCGTATTGTAGACCGTTTAGGAATAGACATCGCGGTGAGCGATTTCGATGTGATGGCGAAACAGATCCTGTCCTACATGACCGAGGGGATCGTGATATCAAAAACCAAGCTGCCCGGCGGATTGATCAACGTGATCGAAGTTGAGGTCGCGGCGGATAGCCCAGCTACGCAATCCGCCATCGCCGAGCTTGGTTTGCCCGATCGCTGTTTGGTCGTCGCGGTGGCCAAGCAGGATGAAGTTCGTGTTCCCGGCGGCCAAGACCGTTTTTCGGCCAACGATACCGTGGTCTTGTTGCTTGAAGACGATGTGATCGATGCGGCCCTGACTCTGTTTTCGCCGGTATAAAATTGACTGGCGTGAACCGTTCGCATCGAATGCGAACGTCGTTTTCACGCCCATGCCACTTTACGAAAACGTGCTACACCCCAAATACCTTTCTTGAATAAGACAAACTCACAAAACGAAAACCTCGTCGGCCGGATCGAAGACGATCCAATTGCCCAGCAACTACCTGTTCGACCGACGTTTATCCCTCTACGACAAGCTGATCTGAAATCCGGCTTAGTCGACCTGTATTCGTTACAAGACGCGGACCTCGATTCGTTTCAAAAGCTGTGTGACCGCGTTGGAGCTCTGTTCCATGTCGAACATCAAGCAACTCTGCTACGACTGGAAAAGGTCTACGAGCTACTAGATCCCGACACCCAATTACTGGCATTGGAGTCACTCGGCAAAGAAAAACTTGAAGAAATCGGCGACCAGTTGATCGACCAAGTTTCGGGCCTGCTTTTCTCCGCCCACTATAAACGTTTGACTCGTAAGGAAATTCAACGCGCAATCGATGTTGGATGGCAATGGGGAGTTAAGCTAGAAGTCGATTTCGAATTTTTCGATCGACTTGAGATTTTTGCTCGAGGCTACCGAAAAGTAGATATCCATCGCCGCCGTTGGCAGAAGGCGTTTTTCAGAGAGACTATCGAGCTGCCAGAGTTTACTCGATTGATCATGGTCTTCCGCGTCAAAGAGGAACTTGAAGACGGCAAAAAGGAAGCACAGGGTAAACTTGATTCTCGCTTTGTATATCTGAAAACCTTCAAAGACATTCCGGAATCGGAAGTTGAAATTCTGTTGCCCGGTTCGAAGATACGCTTGACTAAAATGGATCGAGCCAAGATTTTATTGCCGACGTTGTCGGGATTTGCGATCACGGTTTACAAGATCTCTCGTAGTGCCTTGCTACTTGGTTTGGCGTTTGGATGGGATGCGATGTTTGGTTGGACAGTTTTGATTGGCGGTTCGATCGGCTATATCGCCAAATCAGTGATGAGCTACTTTCGCACCAAGAAAAACTACCAATCGGGTTTGACCAAGAACTTGTATTTGAAAAATTTGGATAACAACTTGGGCGTGTTGTACCGGATTTTGAACGAAGCCGAAGAACAAGAAGTCAGCGAAACGATTCTGGCGTATACCGTGCTTTGGCAGCATCCAGAGTTTCGGGAATCGGGTGCGCGTTTTCGGCAACTTGACGAAGCAGTCGAAGCCTTCATAAAATCCTCCGTTTGTAGAGCGCTCGACGACGAAAACACGACCGGCGAGTGTGAACATCGGGCGGCGGACGTGGATTTCGAAGTCCACGACGCACTCGGCAAATTGGCGCGACTTGGATTGGCAACCGTTGATCGCGAGGGATACTGGAAAGCCGTGCCGATCGAGCAAGCAACCGAGACAATCGCCGATCGCTGGAAGCAATTGCTGCCGTAACCAAGTTGGTAGTGCCGGCTAAAGCCGCAAGGTGGCGACGGTGCTTCCAGCCGGTCTTCCGCGCCGGCGGAGCAAAAACGATACGCATTAAGACAAACGAGCAGCACAGTATCTCAAAGCAATTTTTAACAACCGCGAAAGAAACGAAATACACGAAAACTAGGCAACTAAAAATCAGCTGATCAGAATTCTTCAACTCCTAGTGGCGGTTTTCGTTTTTTTGCGTGTTTCGCGGTTGTCAAACTCAACACCTACCACGAATTTTAACGACTCCCTTAACTGCTGGCGCGACAATGCATGGGGGAAATCCCCGTCGGCGCGTAAGACAGACCGGAGGCAACTGTCGCCACCTTGCGGCTAAAGCCGATACTACAAACTGAACAACTAACTTTTCTTTTTCCTTTAATCACTTAGTGAATCACCGTGAATCAATCTCAACTGGACCATCAAAATAGCCAAACCGAATACGCTCGT
>CAZKTR010000575.1:0-2496 GCA_964555525.1 uncultured Pirellulaceae bacterium | reverse complement strand
ACGGCAAGATCTACATTCATTTACTTGAATGGCCCGGCAAAGAGATAACGCTTCCCAAAGTCGGATCAAAGATCACGAATTCATTTCTGTTGGGGCAAGGCACGAGCCCGCTGACGGTAACTCAGACGGATGAATCGACCGTAATCAAATTACCGGAGAGCAAACCAAAATCTCTCGTGCCCGTCATTTGTCTGTCGATTAAAGAGTGAGTAAATTTTCGGTTCGGTGCACCGACAAGAAACCTAAAAACGGTAGGCAATCGCTGGCGGCGTACTCTTTTTTCACCGCGATGTGGGTTTACCAACGGATTCATCATACGTCTTCGGGAAAAATCACGTCGGCATGTAAGCCATTTGACACTATACTATTAAAGGGGCTTATCACGATGGCAGAGTGCATGAGGCACCCTTCCTATCAACCGCAGGTATCCGAATCGTTTATTGATTTTCAAACTGCGACCTAAATTGTTGGAGCCGACAGATGAAACAACCTCTTGGACAAACGCCACTTTTTCTCGTTTGCTGCATAAGCACTTTGGTGCTATTGATTTCTCCAGCATTGGCTCAGGTCAACGGGCCCGGCCCATCACCATCGAGCGAGTTCGATACTGTTCTCAACTTGCCCGACGACGAAGCTGTCATTGCGGGTAACGAGGGTGAAAGCATCGGCGGGGTGGCTGGACAAACGACTCAGCTAAACGTCGGCGCAGATGGTGTCGTTGGCTTCCGCTTTTCTGTCAACTCTGGAGGCGAGTTGAACATTAACGGTGGAACGTTGGGATTCCTTTCTGAGGCCAGCTCCGGTAGTGAGGTAAACATGAGCAGCGGTGGCATAGGCTTTGGTTTTGATGCCTTGTCCGGTAGCGTCTTGAACATCAGCGGCGGAGGGGTTGGCCAAGAATTCAATGCTTGCTCCGGTAGTATCGTGAACATCAGCGGAAATGCTTCCTTTGGCGGTGACATGGAGGCCTTCTCCGGCAGCGTTGTGAACATCAGTGAAAATGCTTCTGTTGGCACCAACTTCGATGCCAACGACGGCAGTGTCGTGAACATCAGCGGCGGGAACGTAGACTCTGACTTTGATGCCCTGTCCGGTAGCGAGGTGAACATCAGCGGTGGGACGGTAGGCTTTGGCTTTGATGCTCGGTCCGGTAGCGTGGTGAACATTAGCGGAGGGACGGTGGGGACAATTTTTTATGCCTTTTCGGGTAGCGAGGTGAACATCAGCGGTGGACGGGTGGGATTTGGCTTTGACGCTCGATCCGGTAGCGATGTGAACATTAGCGGAGGGGCTTTTGCCAGTTCCTTTGATGCTTCCTCTGGCAGCGATGTCGAGCTAATCGGAGGTGAGTTCTGCCTCAATGGCGCCGAATTTACTGACGGAACCATCTCACTCGCCGAAGGGGATATTTTCACGGGAACACTAGCCGATGGCTCCTCGTTTATTTTTAGCGATTTAGGCAGCGATCGCCTATTTGACGTGAGGCTAACCAGAGTCGATTTAACACCAATAGACACTAGTCAAATCGTCTTAGATGCCCCGATTGCCAGCGGCCCTTCAGGTTTGCGGGCGGGCCAAGAGTTAACGGTAGTGACAGGAGGGGATCTTGGTAGCTTCTTCGCGTCAGTCGATGCCACGCTCAATGTACAGGCCGGGACCGTCGGTGCCGGTGCGGAAGTGTATAACAGCGAGGTGAACATCAGCGGCGGGGAAGTGGGCGTTGCTTTTAGTGCCTTTGGCAGCGTTGTGAACATCAATGGCGGGACCGTAGGCGACCAATTCAGGGCTTTTTCAGGCAGCGTTGTGAATATCAGCGGCGGGACGGTGGGCGATCAATTCGAGGCTTTTTCAGATAGTGTCGTGAATATGACTGGCGGGACGGCGGTCTCTGTTCGTGCCGACGATGGCAGCGTCGTAAATTTCAGCGGCGGGACGGTGAGCGAAGTTTTAGCTGCCCGCTCTGGCGGCGTTGTAAACATCAGCGGCGGCGATGTGGCACGATTTTTCTTTCAACAGAACAGTTTTGTTAATATTCGAGGGCGCGCATTTGAAATCAACGGTACGCCACTAGAAAACTTGCAGCCTGGTCAGCCTTTCACGATTACTGATCGAGATATAACGCTTGCGGGAGTATTGGCCGATGGAGAACAGTTCAGCTTCAACATCAGCTCTGATTATTCAAGCGACTTATTTAGCCCAGACGCAACGCTTACCGTGACGTTAGAAGCCCCATTTTTGCTAGGGGATGTCAATCGGGATGAATCCGTTGACTTTTTGGATATCTCGCCATTCATTTCACTGCTGCTCTCTGGAGAGTTTCAAGCTGAAGCGGATGTTGATCAAAGTGGTTTCGTGAACTTCTTGGATATCTCACCGTTCATCGGAGTTTTAAGCGGTTCGTAACTAAACTGCCTTGATCTACCAAAATCTCTCGTACTCGCTATTTGTTTGTCGATTGAAGAGTGAGCAAACGACGACGCAACTTTGTTCAAGCAA
>CAZKTR010000574.1:0-2496 GCA_964555525.1 uncultured Pirellulaceae bacterium | reverse complement strand
GTCGGTTGATCGATTGTAGTGTTTTTCAAAGACTCACCGGCATCAGCCAATTGGGGGTTGTTCGGTTTGTCTATCCGGGAGCGACCCATAACCGCTTTGAGCACTCGCTGGGCGTTTACCGAAACGGCTTGTTGTTCTTGCAACGGTTTTGCTCTTGTTCGCAGTTTTGTGCAACGGTCAGTAAACAAGACGCGGAGCTTTTGTTGCTGGCGGCTTTGTTGCACGACGTTGGGCACTGGCCTTTCGCTCATCCCATCGAAGACATGGATTTGGGTGGGTTGCCAGCTCACGAAGCGTTTGCGATCAATTATTTGAGCGATCCTGAGATAGCAAGTTTGTTGGAGAAAGATTGGAACGTTAAACCGGCTCAAGTCGTAGACATCATCAAGCGCAAAGGTGACGGCCCAGCGGAGCGAATTCTAGGGTCGATTTTGTCGGGACCAATTGATATCGACAAAATGGATTATTTGTACCGCGATAGTTTGCACGCGGGGGTGCCGTACGGTCAAAACTTCGACGCGCCGCGGCTGATCAAAAGCCTTTGTTTGAATGCGGCCGGAGATCGTTTGGCGATCACGAAAAAAGGTAAGACCGCGGCCGAGTTGATGGTGTTTGCTCGGTATGTGATGTTCAGCGAAGTGTACTGGCATCACGCAGTTCGCAGCGCAACGGCGATGTTTCAACGAGCCTTTTTTCGGTGGCATGAAACTGCGGTCCAGGCGACGGATTTCGGAAGTACAGTCAAGCAGCTGTTTTGTTTGTCTGAGCACGACATGATCCTCGAGTTGATTCGGTTAGGAGACCAAACCGTTGTCGCTTCGCTTTTGTCGGATCTCTTTGGGGCTCGCCGTCGATTGTACAAACGAATCGCTGCCTTCGGGATGGACAACCAGCAGGATTTGTATTCGAAGATCGCTCAACAGCCTTATCAGCGTTTGGTGCGGTTGGGCCAAGCGACGGCAGCTGAGCTGCAGCAGATGTTGGGCGTTGCGGTTGAGACGGACGAGGTTTTGATTGATGCTCCACCGGTTGGTTTGGAGGTTCAGTTTGATGTGGACGTGTACTATCCAGAGTTGGACGCGTATCGCAAGTTGGGGGATGTATCGCCGGTGGTAAAGACGTTGGCCCAGCGGCAGTTCGATGACTTCGTCAAACAGGTTCGCGTTTTCGTGGCTCCTCGATTGAAGCCTTTGATTGCCGCCCAAAACATCGATGTCAACCAGATGTTTGCTAAACTGGTTGACGAAACGCTTGATTGATTTTGGAAAGCGACCAGAATACGGCGGCCTAAAGTAATCACTTACATATAGTAAACCATTTTTTTGAGACCCAAGCGTTGGCCAAAATCAAACCAGATTGTGAAGTCGAAGCAACCAATACATTTCAGCCGCTCAAGATCCGTCCTGCCGAAGCGAGGTTGTACGAGATCGCAAAGAAGTTGCCGGGCGAACAGGTGGTCGTGATTTCCGTTGGGCGTGCTCAGTCGGCGGCGATGATGGCGATAGAGCGCCGCAAGGCTTCGGTCGTGGCTTGGTATTTGGATAGCTACCGATGCCAATTAGCTTCTGAACACGCGTTGGCCGATGAGGCGCGAGAAGCCGGCGCGGGGTTGAGTTACGTTTGTGAATCCGATTGGCCGCTGGAAGACCAGCAAGCTGATTTGGTGATGCTGGAGCAACCGAAAACTGGCGAGGCTGAACTCGGCCGAGAGTTGTTGCAAACCGGTTGGCATCAGTTGAAAATTGGCGGGGCGTTTGTGGTTGCCACCGATAATCCTAAAGACAAATGGTTGCTGGAGCAGATGCAGGTTTTAGACAAATCGATCAAAGTCCGCAAGTTTGACGATGCAGTGGTTTACTATGCAATCAAGAAAAAACCGCTTAAACGATTGCGAGATTTCTCTTGTCAATTGGCCTTCCGCGACGAAGGGAATTTGTTGCAACTGATCACACGCCCCAGCGTTTTTGCTCATCGCAAACTTGATACTGGTGCGAGACATATTATGGACAACGTGGAAGTGTTTCCCGAAGCGGATTTGATTGAGATCGGTTGTGGAAGCGGCGCGGTATCGATGGCCTTGGCCGCTCGGGATGCAAGTGCTCGCGTGTTGGCGATCGACTCGAATGCTCGTGCGGTCGACTGTTTGAAACGTGGGTTAGAACTGAACCAAATCGAGAATGTAATGGCCGAGGTCAATCATGATGGGCTGTTGGGTGATCGCGAGGGATCGTTTGACATGGCCTTGGCGAATCCGCCTTACTACGCAGATTTTCGGATAGCTCAGCACTTTATCGAAACGGCCTTGCGCGCGTTGCGGCCGGGAGGGCGGTTGATGTTGGTTAGCCGCAAGCCGCAGTGGTATCGTGATAATCTGGGACAGTGGCTTGAGGACAGTGAAGTCTTTGAGTGTCGGCGATATCACATTGCGACCGGGTTGAAGCCGAGTGATTCGTAGTTGTATTCGGCCTGCGGAAACCCGGCTTCAATACAAGCTCG
>CAZKTR010000573.1:0-2497 GCA_964555525.1 uncultured Pirellulaceae bacterium | reverse complement strand
CATGGTCGAATTCACTCAACCGCGGGTTCGCGTCCCTTCTTTGAGGAACAATTAGCGAATCTTGACAGGCTTGTGGCGTACTCTTCTGAAGCGTTGCGAGCGGAAAAGGACCGAATTGGTTTGGCCTCAATCGATGGCCAGCGTATGATGCTTGAAAACCAGATGATGCAGGCTCAAGCAGCCAAGATGAATCAGATTCGAAATATTGCTCAGTCCGAAGCTTCGATCGCGAAGCTGAAAAAACTGATCGAGGACGAACCGGACAGCATTAAAACGCTGGAACGTGCAGTTCCCAACACAGGCCGCGACATGATCCGCGACCAGCTCTTTGCCTTGCAGGTACAGCGCATGGAGTTGGAGGCAAGAATGAAAAACCATCCGTTGCTTGAAGCCATCCGGAAACAGGAGGCCAATGCCGAGCGTGAACTTAAGAATACATCAGACGAAAATCGTACGGAAGTTACACGCTCCATTAACGATATTCGTCAAAAGCTCCTGTTGAGTTTGGCAACGACCGAATCAATGATCGTTGGCCAGCGTGCCAGCTTAGACGCGATTAAAAAGCAAGAGGTCGCCATCGCCAAAGAAATTAGCACGCTGAACAAGGATGATATTGAGATCAAGCGACTGGAAAGAGAAGTTGAATTGGCAGTTACTAACTATCGCAAATACGCCGCCAACCTTGAAGATGCTCGAATGAGTGAAGAGTTGGATCAACGCGCGATCTCGAATATTAGCGTTGCACAGCCAGCCACTCTGGAAGAAAGCCCCGTTAGCCCATCTAAGGCTTTGGTCGCTGCATTGGGCTTGTTTGGAATGTTAGTTGGGTCGATCATGATCGTGGTCGGTTCCAAAGTGCTAAGTGGCTCGCCTCTCCTTCCCGAAGAGGTTAGCGAAGCTGTCGAAGCTCCGGTTTTGGTAGAGATCCCCGACCATCCCAAGTATCGCAAAGTGCTTAGTTAGGCTTGGCAGAGACAACTTCGGCAATGATATGATTATGTTAGACGAACCAGCTGAAACTTCGCCTGAGCGTGAAGTCGAAAATACGAACAACCTCCCCCGTAGCAACCGCTCAGGTCATTTGATTCCGGTAAGGCGAGGCAGCGAATATTCTGACGTGTTGCTACGCAGTCTAGAAAACCTGTTGCTGCAACGTGCGGAACCTGTCGTCATTGGGGTGGTCGGTTGCATACCTCGTCAAGGCGCAACAACCACTGCTGTCAACTTAGCGATACGCGCTGCCGACCATGGTCGTGGGCCCGTTCTGCTGATCGATGGAAATGCCGAAAACAGAAATCTTTCAGGCTTATATCGCTGTGGGAGAATAGGTTATGGCGACTGTCTTGCAGGTGCCAGAGAGCTGCACGCCTCTGTCAAGAACACGGAAGTCCGTGACTTGGATGTGCTCGGTTTTGGCAATCGAAATCTGGCTGGACAATTCGTTGCCGATTCGAATTGTGCGTCCGCTTTTATCGCCGATGTCCGTAACAACTATCGCTTGTCGATCGTCGATCTGTCTCCGTTCGCTAACCCATCGGCGACAGCATCGCTGTGTCCGTATCTGGACGGAATCATTGCCGTCGCTCGACCAAGCGTGCCGTCGTCGCAGCTAGCCGAGCTGAAAAGCAACATCCGTCAGTTTCATGGTAATTTGCTGGGCGTTGTCATGACGGGAGCACAGAAAGGCGCTATGCCAAAATGGCTACAGCGATTTTTTCAGTAACGCCATGACTTGCCAACCCTGATTCAAAATCGAGATCAGCTCTCTTAGCTATTCCAGCATTTCCGCGAATTCCGTGTTCTTAAAGTATGACTGCCACTGATCAAAATTAGTAAGCATCAGCGACAAAGTTGATGGATTCATTTTTTTCAGCTGTGGCTCTTCAAACTCATTTGAGACTTCTAAAATATTGCAGATTGACTCAACAGACTGAGGCATGATTTGGTTGTTTTGAATCATTTCCTCATATACTAATTCGATTGTTCGATGGCTTTTAAAAGCCTCTTTATACTGATTTCGCCGCGACAAGAGTCGCCGGATCCCTTTTTCCGCAAGCGCCGGTGGAATATTAACGGCAACGGGTTTGAGTTCTTTCGTTGTATGGGCACGAAGACGACCTAGGTGGCGGTGTCTCCGCATGATGTAGCGAGAAACGTACTGCTTTAGCACGTTTTTTCTCATCAGATGAATAATCGCGATGGAAGGGTCGGCCGCTAAAGGAGCCAAGGCTCGTCTGTCTTGCAATTGATTATACATCCCCCTGAATCCAACCCTTTCAAAGTCCTGCTCAAAGACTGTTTTGATAGTTCTTTTTGGGCTGACCATGGCCCCACTCAGAGCATAGTACCATGCGAGCCTTGGACGTCGGTAGCGAGTCAGCCAAGCGGGGATCCAGGGAGTCTGTGGACCTCCCATGCCCAACAACACTTCACCAAAGCAGCCGATTTGTGGATGCGAGTGAAGGTACTTTTCTAGAAACACCGATCCGGCGCGTTG
>CAZKTR010000572.1:0-2497 GCA_964555525.1 uncultured Pirellulaceae bacterium | reverse complement strand
CCATGAAACGAACAGCCAAACGAACACGCTCCGCATCCTACGAATCTCTTGAGCAGCGCAGACTGCTGGCGGTTACCTTTTTCACTGGCACGGTGGTTATTGAGGGCACGTCCGGGAACGACGCAGTTTCTATCACCAGATTAGATGATAATTTAGAACTTAGTAGTGGCGAAGTGGTTGAGAGTTTTCCGGTCGGTGAAGTTCGTTCGATTCGATTCGTCGGAAACAGCGGCGACGATACCCTCGTCGTTGAAGGATTAGCAGGCATTAGGTTGGAGCAACTCGATTTCGATGGCGGTGACGGGAATGACCAACTAACGATTGATAATCCTAACACCCTGTTTATTGAAGAATTAATTTTTGTTGGCGGCAACCAGGACGACCAACTGAATTTTGAAAACACTAACAACACAATAGTTGCGGAATTTACTTTTGCTGGCGGCGATGGCGATGATTTTTTGGTTCACGAAAATTCTTCCATCCGAAACCAATTTTTGCAAGTTGATGGAGAGGATGGCAACGATCATTTGGATGTTGGTTTTGTAACGTCAGCGTTTGGATTTAGGCCCTCGCGGGAAATTTTTGGTGGGGCTGGCGATGACCAAATCGGCGGAACGAATCTGGAGGACACGATTCGGGCAGGCGAAGGCGATGACTTAGTTTACGGACGCGGTGGAGCTGACGACTTATTTGGCGACGAAGGTGCAGATCGAATTGACGGCGGCGCGGGGGACGACTTCATTCGTGGCGGTGAAGGTGACGATAATATCCGCGGTGGAAGCAGTCGGTTGCTCGCCGACGGATCGTTTGAAGACGGTGGCTTCGATGAAATTTTCGGCGACGATGGTAACGATGTGATTAACGGAGGCAATGGGTTCGACGAAATTGAAGGTGGCGATGGCGATGACATATTAGGCGGCTGGTATGGTAACGATGTGATTGACGGAGGCCGTGGTGATGATTTAGTGTTGGGCGGCCAGGGTGATGATGAGATTTCAATTGTAGTTGGTGACGATGAAGTTCACGGAGGACTTGGCGATGATTTTATCTTAGGCGTCCTCCTTGATCCCTTTATGTTATTCAGTTCTGGAACGAAAGTGATTTTCGGCAATGGTGGAGACGACGTGTTGCTTTCCTTTCAAGACACATCGACGATTGTCGGTGGTCCAGGAAATGACCAGATACTTGGGCTCGACGCTGACGATGGTTCTGGTGAAAACGATCCGCCTGAAGGCATCGCTCAAGACTTTGGGTTTGCCAATGAAAGTTTTCCAGCCGAATTGCCAACAGCGAATCTGCCCTCGCTTGGAACACCTAGTTTTGAGCCGCTGAGTGTAGGTTTCGAGGGGGTACTTGCGATCATTGCTACCTTCGCTACCGAGAACCAAGAAGTCGTCATTAGTGCGGATCAAGACGAAAACGTTTACTTGATCGAAGGTCTTCTAAATGGCCCCGAGACGTTTAGGATCGATGACGTTATTAGTATTGAGTACTTTGGCAGTGCATTTGTGGACGCCTTTTTTGTGAGTGGAATAAATGTCGAAACCTTGCATAACATTTCGTTTGTGGGCCAAGCTGGAGATGATGTGCTGGTCGTTGATGCTGGCGACACGGCCGTTCCTGTTGAAAGAAGCTCTGAAGACTTCTTGACAGCTTTTGGGGGTGAGGGGGATGACGATTTAACTTTCATCGGCGTAGGGAATTCACTGCTCGCTGGCGGAGTTGGGGATGATACCATTTCGGGCGGTAACGGGGCGGACGAAATCTTTGCATACGACGGAAACGATACGGTGTTCGGCAATGGTGGCGCTGACAGGATTTTTGGCCAAGATGGAGACGATATCTTGGATGGTGGATCCGGCGACGATTTCATTGATGGTGGCGTTGGGAACGATAGGTTGTTAGGCGGAGTTGCTATAGATCGTTCGGTAGACGGTGTGTTGAGCCTCGAACCTGGGGGCGATGATTCTCTGGCGGGAAGTTTCGACGACGATTTTATCGACGGCGGTGATGGTATTGATTTTATTAGTGGGAACTCTGGGGACGACGTGATTTTTGGCAATGAAGGAAACGATAGAATCTTTGGCGGATTGGGTGACGACGAGATTTATGGCGGTGCCGGCGACGATGAACTTGTTGGTGGCGCAGGCAATGACCTGCTCAATGGGTGGTTTGGAAACGATGTTTTGCTCGGTGGTGAAGGCGACGATTTGCTGGTGGGCGGTGATGGCGATGATGTTTTGCAAGGCGAAAGTGGTCAAGATTCATTGTTGGGGCAAGCAGGCAATGACACGTTAGTCGGTGGCGCAGGGGAAGATTTCATCGGCGGTGGGCTAGGAACCGATCGCCTCTTTGGTAGCTTCGAAAACTTGGAAGGTACCCCGAATTTTCGTGATGGGATACAAGATTTCTTTCGCGGTGACGATGATACGGACGAGTTTTTCTTGTCGTCCGACTTGGATGTCGTGCTAGATTTCGATGCCGAACTTGACGCAAT
>CAZKTR010000571.1:0-2497 GCA_964555525.1 uncultured Pirellulaceae bacterium | reverse complement strand
TGCCAAAGTTAGCAGGCACCGAAGGCAGCATGTAGCCCGCCCCCTCGCGTTCGTCCAAAACTATGGCAACGAGAGCATGGACACGTTTTCGAGCCAAAACCGTAATCGCACCTGAGATTTCGTCTTGTTGCATCCGAACGTCATGGCCCTTAAGCAGCCTTCCGAGCACTTCATAGGCGAGCTTAGGGTCATTCGTGATCGGGTAAGTCACCAAATACGGCTTCTCAAAATTTAATACATCCGCCTTGTCGTTTGGATCAGAATCAACCTTCTTCGCGGTCAAACTTGAGGCGTTGGTAGGATCAGGGTCCTTTGGAGTAACCGCGGATTGATCCTGTGGGACGCTTTGAATCTGATAAGTGACCAGTAACCCCGACAGTGCCGAAAGACAGACGGTAACAGCAAAAAGAATTTTCATTTCGTTCTCCAGTGACGGCTTAGTTGTTGGGTTGGAATGTATCGGGACTAGATTCACGGAATTCTTGCTCCCAATCGTTCAAGTCTTGTTCCAGACGACTCATTTCTGCCTCGAGTTCGGCTGCGCTCAGATAGACCTCGGGCGATGGCTTGTTATCCGGGGTGTCCGCGATTCGCTTTACAGCGGTGTTTTGTTCTTCGAGAGTCGTTGGTTTAAACCATCCTTGGCTAACCCCCAGCAATCCAATCAGTGACAGAAGCGAAACTGCGATCGCGACGCCAATTTTCGCCCAAGACTGATTCGTGCTGTCCTTGCTGCTACCTTGAATTACTGGAGGCCGATTACTGTTGGGTTGATGCAAATAGGCAAGGTACTGTTCCAACACCTCATGCAACTGTCCCGCCGTTTGAAACCTGTCGTCCGGGTCTTTTGCGAGCAACTTTTCGATGATGTCAGCAAACGTTTTCGAGACCTCTGAGTTGACTTCTCGGACCGGCGAAGGTTGCTCATTGCAGATGCGGTTTAGAACGGCCATTGGAGAATTGGCACGAAACGGCAAGCGACCCGTTGCCATGAAATACATGATGCTTCCAAGACAAAACAAATCGCTGCGCCCGTCGACTTGCCTGCCATAAGCTTGTTCAGGCGACATAAAATTCGGCGTGCCTGCGAGCCAGCCTGTCCGAGTCATCGAAGCGTCGCATTCTGCTCGGGCCAACCCAAAATCGGTAATTACTACCCGGCTGACTCCTTGTTCGATCAATATATTTGCCGGTTTGACGTCGCGGTGAATCACGCCTTGGCTATGAGCGGCCGCTAATCCGGAAGCGATTTGCCTGGCAATCCGCGTCATGTCCTTTAGCTCCAACGGGCCAATGTCGTCGACATACTTTTGCAGCGAAGAACCCGCAATGTAGGGCATCACAATGTAAGGCGTCTTCTGAGTGTTGGTGACGCCATGGATGGCAATGACATTGGGGTGAAAAACCGACGCCGCAGCTCGGGCTTCACGCGCAAATCTTTCTCTCGCGGCTCCGTTGGCGGCCAAATAAGGTGCCAAAATTTTTATCGCAACTGGACGATTCAGATTGGAGTCGAACGCTTTTAAAACGACCCCCATGCCCCCACGCCCAATTTCACACTCAATGTCGTAATCTCCAATCCGCCCCATCATCTCCGGGTGTTTAGGCGAGTCCAACATTTGATCGATGGGTGAATCCCACGCCAAATCGCCTTGCGACGCCGAATTCGAGTTGGCGTTACCATGTGAATCAAACCGCGCGGTATGCGAGAGTCGGGCGTCAGAATTGAAATCAGACGGATCGATGAAGTCGGATACTTTTTGCCACAGTTCCGGTGCTGCTGCCGTTTCGTCTAACGCCTTTTGACATTCGGGACAGTCTTGGAGGTGACCGTAAAACTCTGCGGCCGGTTCGTCCGAATTCTCGAACAACAGCCGCTGCATTTCTTCTGGCGCGATATGGTTGTCAATATTCATCAAACGGCTCCCTGATCTGACGTCTCTTCCAAACGTCGTTTTATGATTGAACTAAGCTTGGCCATAACCCGAGAACGCGCGACGTAAATTTTGCCTTTGGGTATTTTTAATTTTTCAGCAGCGGCATCGATGGAGGACCCTTCAACGGTAGTCACCCAAAATGCTCGCCAATTTTCGGAATTGAACTGACTTTGGATTTGGCCAACGGCCCAGTGAAACAACTGGCGTTCGAACTCGCGTTGGAACTCTGCAGACTCTTCCGGGGTCGGTTCGGCAATTTGCCCAAGTTCAAAACTAGTGTTACTGGCCTTGTGATGCTGATGAAGTTTGTTTTTACGCAGGAAGTCGACCGTTAAATTTCGCGTCATGCGATACAACCAACCGCGAAACGAACCTTTATCTGGATCGGGATCCCAGCTTTCGATTACAGCCGCGACGCGGCCAAGAACGTCTTGCGTCACTTCAGCCGCGTCAGCATGCTGCAGACCTCTACGCGAAACCATTCGATGAATCAGCGGCTGATAAATCTGGACGAACTCGTGCCACGCATTGGAATCAGCTGGATCATGCAAGCGACCGAT
>CAZKTR010000570.1:0-2499 GCA_964555525.1 uncultured Pirellulaceae bacterium | reverse complement strand
AACAAGCCCTGACTTTCCCCACTTCGGTACTCGAAAACGAACGCTGCGATTGATACGATTTTGGGATGAGTAAAACCCCAATGATGCAGCAGTACGACGACGCCAAAAAAGCCTGTGGCGACGCCCTCCTTTTCTTTCGAATGGGGGACTTTTATGAATTGTTTCACGAAGACGCTAAAGTCGCTGCCAAGGTCTTGGGCCTCAACATCACCAGCCGCGACAAATCGAACGCCATCCCAATGGCCGGTTTTCCGCATCATCAACTCGATAGTTACCTCGGCAAGTTAATCAAGCAAGGGTTTCGCGTCGCCGTCTGCGACCAAGTCGAAAACCCCAAAGAAGCCAAAGGGCTCGTCAAACGCGAAGTTCGCCAAATCCTTTCTCCCGGCACCATCACCGACCAAGCCTTACTCGACCCCGCGGTCAGTAACTTCTTGGTTGCCGTTTGCCCGCCGGCGCAAAACAAACGCAAACGATCCGCGAAAGCTGATTCATCCGAACGAGGCATCGAATCTAAAGACCAACTGGCCGACCAACAAGTCATTGGAGTTTCATGGGCTGACATTTCCACTGGCTTGTTCTTTGTCACCGCCGTCCCCAAAAACAAACTCGCGGACCTAGTTGCTCGCCTGACTCCCAGTGAGATTCTAATCCCCGATCACTGGGAAGCGCCGACAGAACTAGCAAGCGATGCGATGCTTACCGCGCGCCCCGATTGGGCGTTCGGCAACAAGTCCGCCGTCGAACTTCTAAAGAAGCAACTCGAAGTCGCCTCCCTAGAGGGTTTTGGAGTCAGCGAGTTCGGTCCACAAGCAATCGGTGCTGCAGGTGCGATCTTGGATTACCTGCAAGAAAATCAAAAGGCGTCGCTTGGTCATTTCAACCACCTGCAAGCTTTTCGCCAACACCAATTCGTAGAAATTGATTCCGCATCCTGGCGCAGTTTAGAAATCAGCCAAACCATCCGCACCGGCGATCGTAGTGGTTCCTTATTCGGCGTCATCGATCGCAATAGCACTCCGATGGGTAGTCGCCTACTAGGGCACTGGCTAACGAACCCGCTTACCGACATCGCCGAAGTCAACCGACGCCATGACGCCGTTGAAGAACTCGCCACCGACCAGTCAACGCGAAACGACCTTCGCGAACAACTCAAGCAAATTTATGACCTCCAACGACTGGTCTCACGAGTCGCCACCGGTCGACCTACCCCACGCGATCTCAGCTCGATCGCAAAAACGCTCGCCACCATCCCGCCGCTAAAACAAACCATTGAATCGACAAAAAGCCAGCTCTTACAACACCTGCAAGTCGAACTCGACCCTTGCACGGACCTCAAAGAAGAACTCCAAAACGCACTTGCCGATCCTTGCCCGGTCAACACAAAAGACGGTGGCTACATCGCCGCTGGTTACGATCCAGATCTCGACCACCTGCGGAACCTGTCCAAAGGTGGCAAAGACTGGATCGCCAAATACCAACAACAGATTTGCGAACAAACTGGAATCCCGAGTCTCAAAGTCGGCTACAACAAAGTCTTTGGGTTCTATCTAGAAGTCACTCACACACACCGCGATAAAGTCCCGGCTGACTTCATCCGTAAACAAACACTTAAAAACGCTGAACGATTCATCACGCCGGAATTAAAAGAGTACGAAGAAAAAGTCGTCAGTGCGGATTCCGAAGCCGAGTCGTTAGAGCGAAAGATCTTTGATCAACTCCGCGAACTCACCCGAACTCACACCGCTCGGCTCAAAGCTAACGCCGACCACATCGGACAACTCGATGTCCTGACCGGGCTTGCTCAACTGGCCACCGAACAGGGTTACGCGCGCCCGACGATGACCACCAACGGTCAAACACAAATCGTCGAAGGTCGTCACCCCGTTTTGGACATCGTCGAACCGCTAGGGGCGTTCATCCCCAACGACACCAGCATCGATGCTGAACACGGGACGTTACATTTAATCACCGGCCCCAACATGGCGGGTAAGAGTACTTACATCCGCCAAGTCGCTTTGATCAGCTTGATGGCTCAGATCGGTAGTTTCGTGCCCGCGAAATCGGCCACCCTAAGCATGGTCGACAAAATCTTCGCTCGCGTAGGAGCCAGCGACGAACTTTCCAAAGGCCAATCAACATTCATGGTCGAGATGACCGAGACCGCTCGGATTCTCAACACCGCTACCAAAGACAGTCTGGTCATCTTGGACGAAATCGGTCGTGGAACCAGCACCTACGACGGAGTTTCTTTAGCGTGGGCGATCGTGGAATACTTGCACGACCAAATCGAATGCCGCACGCTTTTTGCAACTCACTATCACGAATTAACCGAGCTGGAAAAAGACTTCGCGGGTGTTGCCAACTACAACGTCGCTGTCAAAGAGTGGGACGAAAAAATTGTGTTCTTGCACAAAATCCGTCCCGGCAGTGCCGACAAGAGTTACGGCATCCACGTGGCTCGTTTGGCCGGCGTGCCGAACTGGGTCAATCGCCGCG
>CAZKTR010000569.1:0-2506 GCA_964555525.1 uncultured Pirellulaceae bacterium | reverse complement strand
GAGCCGTTCGCGCTAGCGTCGGGCCTTAACAGCATGCCGCTTGGCTTATCAACACCCGAGGCCAAGGTGCCGAAAATCGTCCAGCCCGACAATTTAACCAAAAACCGCCGACATGACAGGTGAACCGGCAAGTTCCTGCTAGAAGAAAGACACCGAATTGCGTAAACTTAGCCGGCCTGCTGAAATGAGTACTCGATTGTTGAAAAAGGTTCAATCAACTTTGGTACGGCAATTATCTCAAACGTGTTCGCTCCGAAAACCAAATGTCTGAACTCTCAACCAACAATCAACTCCCTGTCATCAGTTCATCCGGCCCAAGCGGCGGCGGGTCATGCGGATCCATGGGCGGAGGCGGTGCCCCCGCCAACGCCTCGCGTTTGCCCAAATGGCTAAAACGGCAGATCCCCAAGGGCAATGCCGTCGGAGCGACCGCCAAACTACTGGACGAACTCAAGCTAGAAACTGTTTGCGACAACGCCAAGTGCCCCAATCGAATGGAATGCTACTCGCAACAAACCGCCACCTTCATGATCTTGGGCAACGTATGCACGCGACCTTGCGGGTTTTGTGCCGTCGGCCGCGGTCGCCCCGAAGCTCTTGAAGACGACGAGCCGGCTCGAGTCGCCGAAGCCGCTCATCGACTCGGGCTCAAGCACGTGGTAATCACGTCAGTTACCCGCGACGATTTAGAAGACGGCGGCGCTGAACATTTTTATCAATGCGTGACGGCCGTAAGAGAAAAAACGGGGGCGTCGATCGAAGTTTTGACGCCCGACTTCATCAAAAACAAAGCCGGGCTCGATCGCGTCGTTGAATCGGCTCCGGAAGTATTTAACCACAACGCCGAAACCGTTCCTCGTCTTTACCGCCGTGTCCGCGGGCCAAAATCCGACTACGCTTGGACACTGGGACTGCTCAAACGAGTCAAAGAACTCAACCCGGCAGTCAAAACCAAGTCCGGCTTGATGTTAGGCCTTGGGGAAACCCACGAGGAATTATTCGACGTGCTGGCCGATCTACTCGACGCCGGTTGTGATTTTTTGACCTTGGGCCAGTACTTACAACCAGCGCTAGATCGCTACTTGCCAGTCGTACGCTACGTTCCCCCCGAAGAGTTTGCGATGCTGGGTGAAAAAGCCAAGAGTATGGGCTTCAAGAAAGTTGCCAGTGGCCCCTTCGTTCGCAGTAGCTACCATGCTCGTGATATGGCGGAAAGTTTCTAGTTGCCGTGATCGAAATTACCATTAACGAGCAACTCCGGAAGGTCGAACCGGAGATTACCTTGGCTCAATTACTGATTGAGCTAAAAATTGTGTCGCCGGCAATTGCAGTCGAAGTCAATCAGCACTTGCGGCCACGAGACCAATTCGAGAGTACGATTTTGAAAGCTGGCGACGTGCTTGAGATCGTGACCCTCGTCGGGGGCGGTTAGAAAACACTATGAGCCACACCAAAAACACGACCTGCCCAGAAAACGACACCGAACAAGCGGACGTTTTCAAAATCGGTAAGCACAAGTTTCATAGCCGACTCATCATGGGCACCGGCCGATACGATTCGTTCGAGCAAATGCAAGCAACACACTTGGCTGGTGGCACGCAATGCGTCACCTTGGCCGTTCGCCGTGAACGACTCAACGATAGCTCCGGTCGGAACATATTGGACTTTATTGACCCGAGTTATGTGCTGTTGCCCAATACGGCCGGAACCTATGACGCCAAAACCGCCGTTCGCTGCGCACGAATGGGCCGCGAAATCCTCCGGAACCTTGGTAATCCCGGAGCCGACTGGGTAAAACTAGAGGTCCTTGGCGACAGCCGCTCATTGCTGCCGGACCCCTTTGAGCTATTGATCGCCACCGAAACACTCGTTGCAGATGGTTTTGACGTACTTTGTTATACCAATGACGATCCGATCACTGCCCGCCGGCTGAAAGATGTGGGAGCCACGGCCGTTATGCCTGCTGCCAGTCCCATCGGTTCTGGACTGGGATTAATCAACCAAAACAACCTGCGATTGATCCTCGATGACCTTAAACGAGAGGACCCAGACTACCCGGTAATCGTGGATGCAGGGATTGGAACGGCCAGCGATGCCGCCATTGCCATGGAAATGGGCTTCGATGCAGTCCTGCTCAATTCGGCCGTAGCATTGGCAAAATCTCCTGCTGGAATGGCCAAAGCGATGAATTTAGCCGTAAAAAGCGGGCGAATTGCCGGAAAAAGTGGCCGAATTCCCAAAACACGCTACGGATCAGCCAGTAGTCCAGATGTAGGGGTCATTTCGAAAAAGAAAACGAAATAGCCCCATTAAGGAAAAAAAGAAGATTCCTCTTATTCTTCCTAATTTTACTGGCATTTTGTGCTAGCAGGGACTAGACTGAGTCAGTCCTCCGTTCCACAAGCGGGGATTATGGCCTTTCCAATATGGCAATTAGTACTGATTAAATAAACGTACTTGGTTGACAGGGGAGGTCCAAACAACTAAAAAGTTAGGGTGCATATCT
>CAZKTR010000568.1:0-2507 GCA_964555525.1 uncultured Pirellulaceae bacterium | reverse complement strand
GCGAAAATGAAAATTCTGCTACGAGCTTTACGATTGATCAGATAAACTATTAAGTATCTATACCTGTGGATTCGAGGCCGTTTTAGAACAGAGCGATCGGTACGAATTTTGTGGACAATCGACATTGAAAGACTTTCTGATGGAATCAAGTTTCCCAACCGAAATTTATCTAGACGCCAACGCCACCACTCAAGTTTGCACTCAGGCTGCTGAAGCGGCCTGCGATGCAATGAAGGACTTGTACGGTAATCCAAGTAGTTCACATACGTCGGGGCTGCGTGCTAGAAATATTCTCGAGACCACTCGAGATTTAGCTCGCAAGGCACTCGGTGCGGATTCGGGGCAAATGGTGTTTACCAGCGGTGCGACCGAAGCGATTCAAATGGGCGTATTTTCTGCGCTGTGTGAGCTGCGAAAGGAACGCGATGCTTCGACCACAGAAGCTCCCGTGTTGATGTACGGCGCGACTGAGCACAAAGCTGTCCCGCAGGCAATCAAACACTGGAATGAATTGCTAGGGCTGAACGCGGAGATCTTAACGATCCCGGTCGACAGTGACGGAGTGTTGGACTTCGAATTTCTCAAGCAACACGCCAAACGAGCTGGTTTGATTTGCACGATGGCGGTTAACAACGAGACGGGCGTCATCACTGATCTAGATCGCGTAGAGAAAATCATTCGCGGCGAAAATCCAACGTGTGCTTGGTTGGTCGATTGCGTTCAGGCGATCGGTAAGTTCGCGCTTGATCTAGCAAAAACAACGATCGACTATGCC
Source organism: uncultured Pirellulaceae bacterium (assembly GCA_964555525.1). Taxonomy (GTDB): domain Bacteria; phylum Planctomycetota; class Planctomycetia; order Pirellulales; family Pirellulaceae; genus Mariniblastus. The sequence goes on along the minus strand of CAZKTR010000568.1, from coordinate 1,732 downwards.
TCTTTCAGTGGGCATAAGATTTTTGCTCCTAAGGGGATTGGTTTGTTGTACGTACGCGAGTCAGCCCCGTTGGTGCCGCTGTTGGCTGGTGGCGGTCAAGAAGATGGCGCGCGAGGGGGAACAGAGAACTTGCCGGGCGTGGCGGCATTCGCGGCGGTGCTGCAGATGTTGGCTGATTCTCCGACACGAACCTTTGCTTCGGCCGAGAAATTGGAAGGTTTTCGGCAGCAGATACTTGCGGTGCTTACCAAGGTTTTTCCAACCATCAAACTCAATGCTCCGGTGTCCCAAACGGTGCCCACGACGATTAATTTTTCCGCTCAAGGTTTCGTGAGTCGCGAGCTTACGGACCTTTTCGATGCGGCTGGGATCCGAGTGAGTTCAGGATCAGCCTGTGGGGCAGCTGCGACGTCTTCTTATGTGTTGGACGCTATGTCTGTCGAACCTTGGCAATCATTCGGAGCGATTCGAATGTCATTTTCTCCACTTGCCGACCAAGCTGATATTAACATGGCTTGCCAACGCATCGAGCAAGTCGGCGAAGTATTGAGCGAATCCTGCTTGGTGGTCGCTAATGACGCCGAAAGTATCTCAGGGCAAAACTTGAACGGATTGGTTCAGCTTAAGAGTGGTCCGAATTGTACTTGGTTGTGGATGGATTCAAAGTCACGTCAGTGTGTGATCATCGATCCTTTTGAGGAGTTGGCTGAGCGAGTTGAAACGATCGTTCGCTGCCAGCGTAGTAAAGTCTTGGCAGTGTTGGATACTCACGCACACGTGGATCATGATTCCTGTCGCCGCGAGTTGCTTGGTGCGTTGAGCGAATTTCAAGCGGATTCAGCCGATACGGATGACCCGTTGGGCTGGCCGGCTCAGTCAGGTGGTGAGTGCCAGTTGGGTGATGGTTTGACAGCTCCTTGGATTAGCATCGGCGGCGACCTGGTGATGGCGAAATTTGATTTGCCGGGTCACACCTTGGTTAGCGTGGCTTACCTCATTGGGCGTTTGGAAGGCGATCAGCTGCTGCCTGAAAACGTACAGTTTGCTTTCACCGGTGATACTATCCTAATGGACGGCATCGGGCGGACGGATTTCCCCTGTAGTTCAATGGAGAAGATGTACAGTTCATTGCAACGAATTCCGGCGGTCGTTGATGCGAAGACCGTTATTTGTCCAACTCATGATTACAACATGGAATTCGCGACAACGCTGGAGACCGAACGCAGAGGAAATTCATTTTTGAATAGTTTGCTGGACACCGATAGCCCGTTGTCCTATCAAGAGTATGCGTCGATTAAGCCAGGGCTGGATGAACAGATCGTTGGTGATTCGACTTGCACGCTGGTTTGTGGCTTGATCAAAAAAGAAATCACCGAAAGTGCGGATTGTGTTTCGGTCGATATAAAAACGCTGGCTGCCGATAAAGATTTGTTGGTGATTGACGTGCGTGAGCCACACGAGTTTGCTTTTGAGCAACGCTGGGCGGAACTTGGATTCGAAACACGACCTCGCAATGTTCCATTGACCCGGTTGAGTGGATTTTTGCCGGAGATGCTCAACGGCGATTTAAAGGGTCGGCGAATTGTATTCGTCTGCCGCAGTGGCAGGCGTAGTGGTCGTGCTGCCGAAATCGCTCGTCGTTTGGGGCTTGATCAAGTCTGTCATATCGCTGGCGGTTTGGCACTGAATACTTCTTCGCCGAAACTACCAGAGATGGAATATATGATTTAGT
>CAZKTR010000567.1:0-2514 GCA_964555525.1 uncultured Pirellulaceae bacterium | reverse complement strand
GAAAAAATTTGTGGGTGCGGCTTTACCGAGCGAGAATTGCGTTGGCTAAGTGTATTACTAACAAAATCGCGGCCGACGGAAAGGCCGAATTTTCCCATAAGACAAAATCAAGTGGTAGTGAAGCGTGAACGGTTGCTAATTTCGAGCCGAAGCTTGACGAACACTGATGTCGCCCCTCTCAGTCCCGACAATTGATAATCAATAACAAGATGACCGACCGACATTACTATTGGCGACTCCTTTCTGAGTCCTTCGATCGTAAATTGACGAAGGAAGAGCAGGAGCTTCTTGAGCTTTTCATGGCCGAACATGCTCCCACGCGCGAATTCGAGGGGCTTTTTAAACGCATACGCGATGGTTCGACCGTTGATGAATCGTTAACGGAAATTGATTCTTCCTTGAATCAACATCTGAGCGACACCAAGAAAAACGAAATTCAGTGTTTGCTTGAGTCGGCATTGAAAAAGCAACAAGATTCGCTTTCCAATCGAGATGTCGTGTTTGCATGCGAGCTTGTAAATCAAGGCGCAATTAGCTTAGGCGATTTGACGGGAAAAATTTCACAATGGAATTCGGACTCAAAATCGCTTTCTGGTTTCCTCAAAAGCGCGTCGACTGTAGCTGATGTGGATTTTTCGAAAATAGAGTCGCATGTTAGTGAAACCATATTCTCGCAAACGCTAGACCAAACGCTTTTGGACGAGGTTGTGTCTGCGATCAAGCAGCAAGTTCGTGAAGATGATTTCACCGTATTAGAGAGCGCTGCGGATGACTTTGGCAGCTGCGAATTTATCAAGTTGATCGATAAAACAAATTCTGGTGTAAGCGGCGCTTTCGAATCTCTCCTTGAACGACTAATCAATGAATCGCGGACAGTGATTTCTCAAGCGAGAATGTTTAGCCAAACCTTACGGTTGAAGCCAGCTGTTGACGAGATAACATTGCGACTGATTGGCCGTAAGAAACTGAATCAAGCGCAACTAGGATGTTATTATCGCAACCTTGGTAGCGCCATCCGAAAAATATTTGTATCCGATATGGAGCTAGGTCATTGTATGCTGCGTCCGATCGGGAATGCGGAGGTGGCCGTGACTCAGATTATCGATGCCCTGAACCAGTTAGCAGATGAAGAACCGGGGTTTGTTCGGATGTTCAACTTGGGATTTTTTACGGGATTGACCACTCAGCAGGTTGGAAGCTTATTAGACTTAACCGAACAAGAAGTGTCTGCTGAGTGCGGATACGGCACTGCTCGTTTACTACAACTGATTCACGAGTGAACTCCCATGACTGTCAAAGAGATCTTCAAAGACATCTGGTCGATCGAAAATGTTGAAGTCCGCGCGGAGCGGGTAAACAAGCTTGCCGAGCAGGATGAAGAACTCGCGACAAAGATCAAAATGCTACTGCGTTACAGTGATCGGTTTCAGTCTGTTCTTGATGATCCGCTTATCTTTTTGGATTCACCTTCGGGTGAGCAGCAAGCGGCACGGTACTCGGTTACCAGCGAGTTGGCAAAAGGTGGAATGGGCGTGATTTACTCCGCCTACGACTCTCAGATGCGTCGTGATGTTGTTCTCAAATGCCTCCAGCTTAAACATCGAAACAATTTTCAAGCGGTGCAGCGGTTTTACAGCGAAGCTCATATTACTGGGCAGCTTCAGCATCCGGGTATCGCACCTGTTTATGAACTGGGAGAGCTCGAAGATGGCCGGCCTTTTTATTGCATGAAGTTGGTCGAGGGAAAAACACTTGCCCGGTTTTTAGCTGACCGGGACTCGCCTGAAGCCGCCAAGACTCGATCGTTGAATTTCTTTCTGCAGATTTGCCAAACAATGGCGTTTGCTCACGAGCGCGGAATGATTCACCGCGACCTCAAGCCATCAAACATTATGGTTGGGAAGCACGGGCAGACTCAAATCATGGACTGGGGAGTGGCCAAGAGTGTGGCGGCCAACGGTGTTTCTACCGGCTTTGTAGATATTGATTCAACGCAATTGAGTAGGGCGGACGGTACACTCCATTTTGAATCTGGCCTCACCGAAACTGATCAGCCGGATTTGACGCTTCATGGCCAAATCATTGGCACTCCGGGCTACATGTCACCTGAACAAGCCTTGGGCAAAAACAATCTCGTTAGTAAACAATCTGACGTTTACTCACTGGGTGCGATTCTGTTTGAGATTCTGACCGGAGCGATGCCTGCTAAAACTGAGGCGCTTTCGGCCGAACAACTTGAAGCGGCATTGGATGAACGCGATCAGTTGCTGTTAGATTCAAATGCCGATTTAGAGATGGCTGATTTAGCGAGAGCTTGCTTGCGGCGAGAACCGGCAGGCCGTCCAGCAGACGCGGGTGCGGTCGCTCAAACGATGCTGACCTATTTTGCGTCTCTAGAAACCGCCGCTCGCGCAGCCCAAATCAGACTTGAAAAAGAACTAACAAGGAGTGAAGAATCTCGCAAACGTCGGTTTACGACAACCGTTTGCCTCGCCGCTTGTCTGGGCATCCTTG
>CAZKTR010000566.1:0-2518 GCA_964555525.1 uncultured Pirellulaceae bacterium | reverse complement strand
GCAGCGTTTTGGGCTTTCAAGATTGCTTTCCAGGACTCGGACGAGTTGTCTTCTGGATTTAGGCTGCTCAACTTGTGCAAAGCAAAAATGATTGCCTCTCGGTTCAGGTTCTTTGCATCGGCAATCCGTTTTTTAGTATGGTCAACTTTTGCTCCCTTCACAGGCGTTTGTTGGACAACATAATCGAAACGCTGTTTACTGGGCCAAGGACCGTGGTTTACCACCGGTTGGACCACGGAAAAGTCTTGCTTGAGATAAGTGATGTCCGCTCGAACTGAAACTAAGTCGAGACTCGAACGCGCGTTGTAATACTGTGGTGGAAGTGGATTACCCCAATTCGGCACAATTCCTGTGGCAATGTCTGCTGTGTTTAGAGATGGTGCATGGCAGAGTAAGCAATTTCGCATGTGATTGATCGCAACTAACGTTGGTTGGACGTATTCGTCTTGCTCGATTTCGACAGGTGCGTTCGGGTGAGGCAAGTCAAGCATTTCCACTAACTCGGGGATCGCTTCTTTATCGTCCAAGCGAACGAGGGCTTCGGCGCTGTGTTGGGCAACAACATGCCATGGATACTTAAGCCCCGCTAATAATTCAGCACGGTACTGGTCACGCGAGAATTCAGCCAAAGCGTTTGTTGCGGCCAACCGTACATCAGCGGACAGATCGTATTTGGCCCGCTTTGCCAATAAGTTGATGGCAGTGCTGTTGTCAGTCTCCTTTAACGTATTGACCAATTCCAACCGATCTTCTGGGTGCTGAGCCTGCAAAATTTGGTTTGTCGTTTTCAGATATTGTGGGTGTGAGTCGGAGTTTACCAAAGCACGAAGCTTCTCGAGCGCCCTATCCTGCTGCTCCTTGATTTCGTTGCGTACGGCAGCGTTGTCACTATTACGCAATAATACAGCTCGGGCGCCACCACTGGCTTCGCTTATCAGTCGACCCAGTTTGTTAGACACCAACTCGATCGCGTTCGCTTCTTTATCGCTTACTCGACAATGGTCACCCATCGCCAATGGCAAAGCTTGAAGATCCTTTCGTTTCAAAAGATGTTTGTCCAACAAATCGAAGTGTGCTTGTCCGGGTTCGTTCACGTTGGCAATTTCTTGCCCCTGTTGCGCATTTCGGCGGAAAAGGTTCGTAATGTCAAAAGTCTTTCGAGCGTTGATGTATCGCTTAGCATCCTCAAATTCTAGAATGCTTTCAAAGAGACCAACCGAAGCTGTCTCTGTTAGCAGCATCGCTCGAAGCTGGTTGGCGTCAAGTTTTTGAATGCCAACGATTTTAATTGGTTTTTTGATAACAGGGCGGTCGTCATTGGGGATGTCTTCACTGTCAACGTTCTCAATTGGTTCGCCCAAAAGCTTGGTGACTCTGGCGACCAGCGCAGCGGCTTCGTCTGCCATTTGAGCTTCCATTTTATCAGCCGCCAATTGGACTTCCTGTTCCTGATTAGCCTCTTGGGCAATCTGAAGAACCTCATCAATAAATTCAACTTCCTCATCCTGCCGAACCTCTTCGACTGAAGGCTCTGTCAGTAGCGGGAGTGTGACCTTTGGGGCTGCGGCTGGTTGCAATCGGGGTGCGGCTGTGACTGAACGGTCAGCGATGACGCTTGGTGGTTGGGGATCAACCGTTTTGGCTGCCGTGTTGTCCGAATTTTGCGATCCGGGAGTATAGCAGGCAAAGGCCCCAATCAAGCCTCCGAGCACCATTGAGAATGAACACAAAAGCGCCGCGACCATAATCTGAGAGCGGCTTTGGAAAGCCTTTGGGCAGGGCTGCTGCAGTTGGGCGTTGATTACTTCTTCTGGTGATGGACGTTGCTGATTTTCAATAGACGGTTCGGGTGCTTCGCAAGATGGCGTAATCGCGGGAAGACGAGACTTTAAGCGAGATTCCGATGCGAGCCCTTTTTCGGTCTCAATAGAGGGCTCAAGCATCGGCATCAATGTCGTTAATCGTTTCCGTTTCACCACTTGTTTTGACTTCGAAGACGCTGTTGTCCAACGTTGGTCAGAACTTGAGTTGCTTGCTTGGTCGTTGCGCTTGATCACAATGAATTCCTTAATACTAACTTGTTCATAAGTTGTCCGCTCCAGCATGTTCATTCTATTAGAGTAAACGATGCTTGCCCCGAAACACGCGAGTCTGGAGGACCAATTCAAATCTCTCTTCTGGAAGTGGCGTTGCCTCTGGGCCTGTCGAAGACAGACACTAGCGGCTGTCTGCTTGGGCGAGTCGAGCGGCGTTTTGAGCTTCTAAGATTTCTTTCCAGGACTCGGACGAGTTGTCTTCTGGACTTAGGTTGCTCAACTTTTGCAAAGCAAAAACGATTGCCTCTCGGTTTAGGTTCTTTGCTTTATCAAGCTTTTTCTTGGTGCGGTTAGCTTTTGATCGCTTCATCGGCGTTTGTTGAACAACATAATCGAAACGCTGTTGTTCGGGCCAAGGACCGTGGTCTACCACCGGTTGAACCACGGAAAAGTCTTGTTTGAGGTAAGTGATGTCCGCTCGA
>CAZKTR010000565.1:0-2520 GCA_964555525.1 uncultured Pirellulaceae bacterium | reverse complement strand
AGGAACATTCAATGCGTTGGTTTTGGGTAGATCGATTTACCGAATTCGTCAGCGGACAATCCGCAGTTTCCGAAAAAAGCGTTAGCTTGAGCGAAGAAGTCGTCGACGATTACGCGCCGGGGCGGACTCACTTTCCGTCATCGCTGATCGTGGAAGGGTTGGCGCAAACTGGCGGCTTGCTGCTGGGGCAGATGAGCGATTTTAAGGATCGCGTGGTGTTGGCTAAAATTTCGAAATCGAAGTTTTATTTCGAAGCCTATCCCGGCGACACGTTGACTTACAACATCACGCTAGGCCCTCAAGAAGGCATTGGGGCGGTTGCCACCGGCACCTCTCATGTTGGCGGTCGTCTGCAAGCAGAAATCGAATTGATGTTTGCCAAACTCGACGACGAACGCTTTAACAACGTTGAATTGTTCGAACCGGCGGAGTTTTGTCGCATGATTCGCTTGCTACGGATCTTTGAAGTTGGCGTGAATCCCGATGGAACGCCGATTCAAGTACCTCAGCATATGCTCGACGCCGAAAAGGCCTTTTTGAGAATTGGTGTTTAGAACAGCCTCCACGAGCAGGATCTGCGTTAGCAAGCCTGTTTGCACCAACAAACATCCCCTTGAACCTATTTTAGAAGACTGACCCCAGGTTAAGCCATGATTGCAAGAAATTCTCGCCGACGCGTAGTCGTCACTGGTGTTGGAGTTATCAACCCACTTGGCAATGATATCGAAACATTGTGGACAAACCTGAAAGAAGGTAAGTCCGGTGTTGGCTACACAACGATCTTTGATGCCAGCAAATTCCCGACCAAAATTTCGGCCGAGATCAAAAACTGGGACATCGCCGATGCGGTAGACAACCCCGAACTCTGGAAACTTCGCGGTCGCCACACTCGCTTCGCTGCCGGTGCGGCAACCCAAGCCTTCAAAGCCTCAGGAGTTGACGAACACATTAAAGACCGGCGCCGATTCGGTGTTTACATGGGCAGTGGCGAAGGCAATCAAGACTTCCATTCGTTCGCAACGATGATGGCGTCTTCGTTGGACACAGAAGGTAACTTGGACTTGGTCAAGTTCACTCGTGCGGGGTTGGACATCCTGAACCCTGTCATTGAACTCGAACAAGAACCCAACATGCCCGTCGGGCACATCGCCAGTATGTTTAACGCCCAAGGCCCCAACGCAAACTGCCTGACCGCCTGTGCCGCCAGCAGTCAAGCCATCGGCGAAGCCGCTGAAATCATTCGCCGCGGCGAAGCAGACGTCATGCTATCCGGTGGCACTCATAGCATGATCCACCCCTTTGGCGTTACAGGATTTAATTTGCTGACCGCACTGTCAACCAACAACGACGACCCAACGGGCGCCTCACGTCCGTTTGATCGATTGCGAGACGGATTCGTTTTGGGCGAAGGCTCGGCGATGGTCGTATTGGAAGAATACGAATTCGCGAAAGCTCGAGGAGCTCACATCTGGGGCGAGATCGTTGGTTACGGATCGACCGCCGATGCTTACCGCGTTACCGACATCCACCCCGACGGACGTGGCGCGATCGGCTGCATGCAAATGGCTCTTAACGACGCCGACGTCGCCCCCGAACAAATCGATTACGTCAATGCTCACGGCACCAGCACTACGGTCAACGACAAAGTTGAATCGAAAGCCTGTCGAGAAGTTTTCGGCGAACACGTAATGAAGACACCTATCAGTAGTACCAAGAGCATGATGGGACACTTGATCGCGGCGGCGGGAGCGACCGAACTGATTGTTTGCTTGATGTCAATCCGCGACAACGTTTTGCCGCCGACCATCAACTACCAAAATGCTGATCCACTATGCGACTTGGACTATATCCCCAACCAAGCTCGCGAAGCCGAATGCAACATCGCGTTGACCAACAGCTTTGGTTTCGGCGGACAAAACATCTCAGTCGTTGTTTCTAAACTCAACGATTAACCTGCCGGTGGCGAACATCTCCAGCGGAGGCAGTGTCGCCGTAGTAACAAGACTTTCTGACTTAACCTAAAAGCGAATTGAATATGGCTCACGACCCAGAAACGCAAAAACGGCTTGACGATATCATGGCCGACCCCAGCTACCGGTTGGCCTATCGGGACCCTGACTTCATCGGATCGGAAGATTTGCGACCATTACGACTTGAGATGGAATTGCTCAAGCCAGAGATGCTGATGGATCAGCACGGCATCGAGTCAACGATCGTAGTTTTCGGCGGAACTCAAGTCGCGCCGAAAGAAGAGGGTGAACGCTTGATGGCCGAAGCCAAAGAAGCCATCGCCAAAGATCCTGATTCCCCCGAAGCCAAACGCCTGATGATTCGCGCCGAACGGGTGCTGTACAAATCACGGTACTACGAAGAGTGCCGGGAGTTCGGAAGAATTGTAACCGAGTACAACATCGCCAACGGCATCGATGGCCAAGAGAACATGATTAAAACCGGCGGCGGACCGGGCATCATGGAAGCTGGAAACCGCGGTGCGTTCGAAGCCGGCGGCAAATCGACCGC
>CAZKTR010000564.1:0-2522 GCA_964555525.1 uncultured Pirellulaceae bacterium | reverse complement strand
TTTTCAAAAAGCTTAAGCCGCAATCGACCGAACGTCAGTTGGTTTCGGTTGGGCGCATTGCGACCGTCGTGGTCGTTGGTTTGGGACTGATGTGGATTCCCGTGATGAGCCGGTTGGCGGAAAATGAGGGGCTGTACAAGTACTTGCAAAGTGCGCAGGGATACTTGGCACCACCGATCACGGCAGTGTTCTTGCTCGGGTTGTTTTATCGTCGCACCACCAATGCGGCAGCGATCGCAGGGTTGTCGATTGGGTTTGTATTGGGGATCGGCAAACTCGTTTTGAGCCTGCTGTACGAGACGCCCAAAGGTGAAGTCGCCAAGACAGACTGGTTGACTCGTGTGGCGGACTTTCATTTTTTGTATTCGTCAGGTGTGTTGTTTGCGGTGATCGTGGCCCTAGTGCTGTTGGTTTCTCATATTACTCCCAGACCCGATCCCGAAAAGATTCGCGGTTTGACTTACGATTCGATCGACCGTCAAAAAGTCCGTGATAGTTGGGGAGTGATCGATGTGGTGACCACGTTGATCGTGTTGGGATTGACCTTCGGAATTTACGCGTACTTTAGTTTTTGGATATAAATGACCAAGTAGCTGGGCTCGCCAGAGTTCAGGCCCGGTAGCCGCATCCAATGCAGCCTTTTCAATACAAGCTCGACGCGCAAGCGAGTGCATTTTACGAGCCTTGTGATGCACTCGCTTGCGCACCGAGCTTGTATTCGTTCAACTACGAAACGAGGATTGGCAAAGCGGGGTCGAACGACCAAAATAAAGGCCGTTTGTTGGGGGATGCTTCCCTCTGATTTGACGCGCCGCACTTTTGCCAACTCAGATTTCAGGACGACTAAACATTGGACAATCAAAAAATCGCCAAAACGCTGGCTCAACTGGCGGACTTGCTTGAGTTCACCGGTGCAAATCCGTTTCGTCTGCGCGCCTACCGAAATGGTGCAAGGATCATTCAGGACATGACCGATCCGCTAGCCAAACTGGTTAGCGAAGGATCTGATCTGACCAAGCTGGAGGGCGTCGGAAAAAGCGTTGCGGAAAAAATCAAGGAGTTGGTCGAAACCGGTGGCCTGAAGCAACTGGATGAACTGTTCGAAGTCGTGCCAAAGTCCGTTTTGGATCTACTAAATGTTCCCAAGCTGGGGCCAAAGAAATGTGCAGCTCTGTTTAACGAACTGGGTATCGAAAGCCTAGAACAACTAAAAGCTGCTTGTGAGGCTAACCAGGTTCAGGCGTTATCCGGATTCGGAGCCAAGACCGAACAACAGATCCTCGAAGGGATCGCGATCGCTGCTGCCGCCAACGAAAGAATCTTATGGGCCGCCGCCGATAAGATGGCTCAGCGGATTCGAACCTATATGGCCGATTGTGATGCTATCGACCAACTAGAGTTTGCCGGCAGTTACCGACGTGGGCGTGAGACCGTCGGTGATTTGGATATTTTGGTTGATTCTAAACAAGCCGAACAAGTGATGGATCACTTTGCGGGGTTTTCAGAAATCACTTCGGTGATCGTTCGTGGTTCGACCAAAATGTCGGTGCGACTGGAGGATGAGTTCCAAGTTGATTTGCGAGTCGTCCCCAAGGACTCGTTCGGAGCCGCGCTGCAGTACTTCACAGGTTCGAAAAATCATAACGTCGTCATCCGTGGCCGAGCGAAGCAGATGGGGTTGAAGATCAACGAGTGGGGTGTTTACGAAGTCAACGATGGCGATGAGTCTTGGATTGCAGGTAAAACCGAACGCGACGTTTATGAAACACTAGACTTGCCGTACTTCGAACCCGAAATCCGGGAGGCACGCCGGGAAGTCGAATGGGCAGAACAAGACCAACTGCCCGAACTGATTACGCTCGACCAAATCGTGGGCGACTTGCACATGCACACCACCGCAACGGACGGGAAAAACTCGATCGAAGAAATGGCCGACGCCGCTCGCGAGCGAGGTCTAGAATTTATCGCGATCACCGATCACTCAAAACGTGTCACCATGGCCAATGGGCTCAACGGCGAACGGGCGGTTGAGCAGTGGAAACAGATCGACGCGATCAATGCCGAGTCAAAGGATGGTTTTTTGATTCTGAAAGGCATCGAGTGCGATATCTTGGAAGCTGGCGGAATGGATTTGCCGGATGACATCTTGGCTCAAGCAGATTTTGTGATCGCCAGCGTCCATTACGGTCAGAACCAAACAAGACAACAGATTACCGACCGAATCGTCGGTGCGATCGAGAATCCACACGTCGCTATGGTGGCTCATCCTACCGGGCGGTTGCTGAACAAACGCGAAGCCTATGAAGTCGACATGGACGCGGTTTTCCAAGCGGCCAAGGCCAACGGAAAGTTTTTGGAGTTGAATGCAAATCCGATTCGATTGGATTTGAATGATAATCTGCTATTGGCGGCCAAGAGTCACGGGATTCCAATCGTCATTAACACCGATGCTCATAAGATCGCGGGTTTGGACAATATGAAGTACGGGATCAAGCAAGCCAGACGAGGTTGTTTGACGGGGG
>CAZKTR010000563.1:0-2523 GCA_964555525.1 uncultured Pirellulaceae bacterium | reverse complement strand
TCTCGACCGCAAAATCGCCGTTGGCGTCGGTTAAATGCTTCGTGTAATAAGGATCGTCTTCAGCAACTTTTTGGCCGTTGCGAAGCAGTACCGTTCCGCCCTCTCTGTATAGCGTTCGTTTCCTACCCATCGTGCGGCGAGTTGGCTGTTGCTCAATTTGCGTTTGATAATAGTCAAACCCATGTTGTCGCGGCCCAGGCTGGGTATCAAGTCGCTTTCCTGATTCGTCCACATGCAAACCGCCAAGGTGCCATTTGCCGACATGGGCCGTGTTGTAGCCGGCGTCTCTAAGGAGTTCAGCGATGGTGGTCGAAGATTCAGGGAGCCACCGATCGACGTCGTTGAAGTGTTTGTTGATGCCGAACCGCAGCGGATAGCGTCCGGTCATGATGGAGGCTCTAGTTGGCGTACAAACCGCAGACGCCGTGTAAAACTTAGTAAACGCCATGCCTTCAGCGGCCAGTTTGTCGATGTGAGGCGTTTTTACATTGGGACTGCCGAAGCAAGACAGGTCTCGATGGCCTAAATCATCGCCCAGTAACAAAATGATGTTTGGGCGATTGTCGTCATTTTGGGCGACCGCAAAACCGCTATATGCAATCAACACAACGGCCAACAAAATCATGCTTGCTATTTTTTTCAACATCAGAAGTTATCTTTCTTGTGGAGGTCAGTCCGGTGGCGTTCAGTGAGCTTTCGCCGGTCTCAGATACTACTTTACTGGCACAATCTCAAATCCGACAACCAAATTGCCGGAAAGTTTTTTTGGAAGTGAGATTGTTAACCCATCAGCGGATCGATCCCAATTCAACTTTTCGTCACTGCCCATCATCTTTATTTCAGCAATTTCGCTCTCCAGCAACCCGCCGCTGGCGAGCGTCTTGATCACGATGTCTTGAGTAGGCAGGGCCAAAACAAAAGCATAGAGTAATCCATCCTTGGTGGTGAAGCGAATGTCTTGCTGAGAAAACTCCTTTTTGTTTTCACCCTGGCGACCATCCTTGATTTTAAGGGGGCCTTCACCAAAGACTTTCCATGGTCGGGTGCCATAAATCCCCTTGCCGTTGGTTTTAAGAAAATCCCCAAAGGCCGTCAAATAGGCAGCCTGTTTTTCGGGAATCGTACCGTCACCTTTAAGCGCAATATTAAGCATGACAACGCCGTTTTTACTGATCGCGTCCACCGCATTGCCCACCATCACGGGGATACTCATTCGATTAACCGCTCCTGCGCGGTAGAACCAATTGCCCGAAAGGTCGGTCGCCCACATCCAAGGTTCCGACTGGATATCACCCGAGGCACCGCGTTCCAAGTTGTAAGTAAACGCAGACCGATCAGCCTTGCCGTCTTTGAAGGAAAGAACAACCGACTGTTTTCCGTTGTTTTCTTTCAGGTCACGTTCGATAAAGTCAGTAAACAACTTGATGCCAAGCCCTTTGCCGCCTTTGATCTTTGGATAGGGCGAGTCATTATTGAACATGTCAGGGTCGTATTTTTCAATAATCTCCCAACAACGCGCGTACCAGTGTTCGTTCCACTTGTCTTGCGTGGCGTAACCCTTTGCGTCGTAATCCATATTGAACAGCCTTGACTCCAAGCTACCGGGGGTTTGGTATTTACGCGCGGTAGCAAAAAAACGCGGTGACCAATAGAGATGCGTCGACACACCGAATTTAAGATCGTGTTTTTTCGCCGCGGCTTTCCATTCGGCCAGAGTATCGCGTTTGGGCCCCATCTTGACTGAGTTCCAAGGATGGAACGAATCGTACATATCAAAGTTGTCGTGATGACAAGCCACCGGCATGATGAATCGAGCACCATTGTCTTTGACAAATCGTACCAAGGCATCTGGGTCCCATTTTTCGGCTTTAAACAACGGGATCAAATCTTCGTAGCCGAATTCTTCAATCGGCCCGTAACGCTTGATGTGCCACGCCGTTAGTCTCTCTTGCCTACTGAGATCCTTGTCTGCCTTTCCAGGCTCCGGCGGTGAATACATATGGCGACCGTAATGCGAACCGTCGTGCGGCCGATCTTCGCCTGCGGCCGACGAGACTCCCCAATGAAACCAAACGCCTAGCTTGCCATCGACAAACCATTCGGGCACTTGATAGTTTTCAGCCAGCGACTCCCAAGTAGGTTCAACACTCTGTGCGGTTGCGATTGTAGCTGTCGCCAACAACGGCAGACTCAGCAAACAGCTGAGCAACATGCGGTAGATTTGATTCATCCGTTTTAGGTTTTCGATTGGGGGGATGTAAAAATACGAACGACGTTCGGGTAGTCAACTTGTCATAACACGTACTTTAATGCTTTTGTGGCAGTTTTGTTGTCAAACAATCAGGTTCTTTTACCTAAGAATAGAATATTCGCAGGGTGAGTTTAACGACGAGCCGGCAAACGACTGCGACAGCGACACTTTCGGGCACCACCGCCACAACTACTAGGTCACATCCAGCGGCCAGAAAACGCGAATCGACAGGTAAGATACACTGTCACCACCTTCCACCGGCGCATAAAAAA
>CAZKTR010000562.1:0-2528 GCA_964555525.1 uncultured Pirellulaceae bacterium | reverse complement strand
CGGATGAACACAGATGGACACGGATAAAAACCCAGACTTGATATCCGTGTTCATCTGTGTCGATCTGTGGCTAAATAAATAATATCGAACCTGAGGTATACATTCAGAATTCTTGTAACCAAAATAGATTCCAATTAGTCAATTCAGCATTGACGAACATAAACCGTTTCACGGACGGCGCGTAAAAGACCGGCTGGAAGCACCGTCGCCACCTAAGGCCGCCGGCCTTTGGATTAACTTGCGGTCACGCTTTGTTTTTTCTGTTAAGCGGGCTCTGTGTTTTGCTTTAATGATTCGCTCAGCTTTTTGAAACGCTTTCTCAAGTACCACCGTTCCCAGATGTATGGCTTGCGCAAAGCCATGTCATCAACGGGCAACGTCAGTTCTTTGCCGCGCATTGTTTGAACAAGCAGTGATCCCTCTGGCAACACTTCTTTGACGATCCAGTATTTGTCAACCGTATAGCCGTAAGCATCGCCTGTTGTCGATGGCGAGACATTCTTTGCCCTCGGCCCGGGGCTCTTGCTGACTTTTGACTTCCTAAACACCAGAAAGTCACCGGCTGACCACGAAAATCGTCTCATTGAGATATTTCCAAACGGAGGTATACGACTCGCTTGCCAGGACTTACGATGCAGCCCTTACATACAAGCCTACCGACTTCTCTCTAAAAAAGCGAACTCCATGGATTCTGCTGCGATTGTCAAGTTGGTTTTTGAGTTAGTTGGTGGATTAGGCATTTTCTTATTGGGCATGAAAAACATGTCCGATGGAATGCAGGCGGTTGCTGGCCAAAGTCTACGTAGGCTCATTAGTGCCGTGACAACAAACCGCATCGCGGCTACCGTTTGCGGAGTGTTTGTCACTTGTGTTGTCCAGTCGAGCTCAATAACAACGGTGATGGTTGTGGGGCTGGTCAACAGTGGAGTCATGACGCTGGTCCAGGCCGTTGGCATTATTTTGGGCGCCAACATTGGTACAACGATAACGGGTTGGGTTCTGGTTTTAAAAATTGGCAAATATGGCTTGCCGTTGCTCGGGTTCGCCTCCTTTGGCTATCTGTTTTCCAAGCAAGAACGAATCCGATATTGGGCGATGGCGCTGATGGGCGTCGGCATGATTTTCTTCGGCTTGGAGCTGATGAAAGATGCTTGCGGTACGATCAAGGAGTTGCCAGATTTTGAAGCTTGGTTTCATCAGTTCCAGGCCACTTCTTACTTGGGCGTGTTGAAATGTGCTTTGGTCGGATGTGTCATGACGGTGCTGGTTCAGTCTTCATCGGCAACACTTGGGATCACCATTTCGCTTGCGGTTCAAGGAGTTATCCCTTTTGAGACAGCGGCGGCACTTGTTTTGGGCGAGAACATTGGAACAACGATTACGGCGTTTCTGGCTTCTCTGGGAGCAACGACTAACGCGCGGCGTGCGGCCTACTTTCACATCATCTTCAACATCATCGGTGTGTTTTGGATCACCCTGATTTTTAGTTGGTATATAGAATTAATCCAATGGGTCGTTGGGGGTGGCGTTTCCGAGCCAATGGTTGTTGACGGGGCCACCACGTACCCCAAAACGACGGTGGCGATTGCTACCACGCATTCGATATTCAACATCACAAACACGCTACTTTTTCTGCCGTTTTTGACGCCACTGGTGCGGTTGCTGAACTGGCTCGTACCAGCCGCCGAATTCAAAGAGAAACCCAAGCTCACCGATTTGGACATCCGCGTTGCGCAAACACCTGTTTTGGCAATTGAACAGTCCAAAGTCGAGATTGAAAAGATGGGCGACAGCTGTGAAAAGATGCTCGACTGGCTAAATGAATTAGTGCAACAGGACAAGCCTGACAAAGTCCTTGCCGATCGCTTGACTCGACGCGAGCAGGTGCTGGATTCCATGCAGGACGAGATTTCGGAGTTCATCACCGATTTGCTATCTGGAAACCTTCCTCATTCGGTTGCCGATGAGGCATGCCGCCAATTGAGAATGGTCGATGAATATGAGTCGATCAGCGACTACATCACAAACCTAGACAGGTTTGATCGCAAGCTGCGTAGCAGCGGCTTTCGTTTTACGGATGCTCAGGTCGAGTCGTTGTCATTCCTGAACCGTCAAATTTCTGATTATTTGAAAGCGATTAATGTTGCATTCAAACAAGGCGACCGAAGCGTGATGACCACGACGTCTGCCGCAACCGGTCGCATCAGGAAAGGTGTGAAGCAGTTGCGACACAAGCATATGGAGAATCTGCTTAGCGATAGTATTCCTCCACAAGTGAGCGTCGCCTACCTTGCTGCTCTTAATGCGTATTCGCGATTAAGAGATCATTCGGATAACATTGCCGAAGCGATGAGCGGTGAGAAGTAAGCTGCCTCTTCGGTAGGGTGGCGAGAGTTGCCTCCGGCCTGTCTCGTGCGCCAGCCGAGCAACTAAGCTTCGCATTACCAATCACTCAATTTTCAAACTGCTCTTCATTGCCCGTGTCACGGACGGCGCAAAAGACCGGCTGGAAGCACCGTCGCCACCTA
>CAZKTR010000561.1:0-2529 GCA_964555525.1 uncultured Pirellulaceae bacterium | reverse complement strand
AGGTAGGGCCACGTCTCCCAACCACGAACCAGCTACCCGCCCGACAACGCTAAATGATCTCAACTGCCCAACGAGATACCATCTTTGCGTTTTTGCTACGCTCCCTAGCGATGTGTTCAGCAGGCATTATCTGTTTGATTTGTATCTTTGTCGGACGCGAATCGTGGATGGCTTTTGACACGGCCATCAAACCCAACGAACGAGCCTTTGAACTTTCGCACTTGGTTACTGACGACGCTTGGAACCCCGCTGGCCGACAGTTCAATTTGACGCCGATGATCTTTGGCAGTTTGTTGGCCACCTTTGGATCCGCGCTACTAGCAGCACCGATTGGAATTGGTGTTGCTGTTTTTCTGAATTACTACTCGCCGAAAAAAATCGGATGGTTGGTTAGACGATTGGTTGAAATCATGGCCGGCGTGCCATCGGTCGTTTATGGGCTGTGGGGACTTTCGGTGCTGGTTCCGCTGATTGCCTCGATCAGTCCAATCGAACAAGGCCAAAGCTTACTGGCCGGGATATTGATTTTGGCTTTCATGACCGTCCCCACCATCATCGTGGCAGCCGATGCCGCAATTCGATCTGTTCCCGCCGAACAGGTCCATGCCGCGGCGGCGCTAGGACTAGGAACTCGAGCAACGGTGTGGTCGATCGTACTACCATCGGCTCGATTTGGCTTACTGTCGGCAGTGATCCTTCAATTTGCTAGGGCGATCGGCGAGACCATGGCGGTACTGATGGTCTGTGGCAATATCGTCCAAACACCAGATTCCATCTTTGCACCCGTCCGAACGCTTACGTCCAATATCGCTTTAGAGATGGGCTACTCGGACGGCCATCATCGCTCGATCTTGTTTTTGTCTGGCTTAGTCGGACTCGTAATCGTGGCCGTGCTGATGTTTGCAGCCAACATGTTCTCCAAAACTCAACCTTCAACACGATAATCGAAAGGAGGTTAGTCTAATGCACCAAAAACTAAACGCGCTTTCTAACATCCTGATGGCGGTTTTCGTATGGACGTGTACGCTTTTGGTTTGCTGCGCCGCCTGTCTATTGCTGTACTCGGTAGTTGCTGCTGGATTAACCCAAGTCAACTACGCGTTCCTAACCCAAGAACCAGTGGACTCCGGATGCTCCGGCGGCATCGCGCCGATCATCTGGTCGACGATGCTGATCATTGGCGTCTGCTTACTGGCCACCATACCTCTGGGCGTTGGCACCGCGATCTTCCTGGCCGACAACGATTTGGGAAAGTCAAAACTCGCCAACAGTATTCGGACCGCACTGGATATACTCGGCGGCGTGCCCTCGATCGTTTTTGGCTTGTTTGGCAACGCGTTCTTCTGCCACGCCCTTGGCATGGGCTATTCCATTTTGTCAGGCGGGTTAACACTCGCCTGTATGGTGCTGCCGATCTTCGTTCGCGTGGCCGAGTCCGCAATTCGCAACGTCGCTGCCGACCATTCCCGAGCGGCGATGGCGCTTGCGCTGAGTAAATGGACGACGACGTTTCGGATCGTCTTACCCGGAGCACTGCCTGGGTTACTGGCGGCGCTAACTCTGGGACTTGCCAGAGCGCTGGCCGAGACGGCCGCTTTGATCTACACGTCTGGATATGTGACCCGGTATCCAGAGTCCCTATTCGATTCCGGTCGTTCGCTGAGCGTACACATTTATGACTTGGCTATGAACGTCCCTGGCGGTAACGAGCGAGCGTTCGCCACCGCGTCGGTATTGGTTATTCTATTGCTGTTGATCAATGCTGTGGCTCATTTGGCCACGCGAAAACTATTGCGACGAACCTGACGCCAAGCCTTCAATACGAACAAAGCCATTCACTGATGCCAAGCCAGTTTTTAAATTCCAAAAACAAATGATCGAAACCAAAAACCTATCGGTTGCTTATCGAGGCAAAGAAGTCATTCGTGATGTCTCGCTGAAAGTGAATCCCGGCGAGATCTTAGCGATCGTTGGGCCGTCGGGATGCGGCAAGTCAAGCTTTCTATCGGCGATCAACCGGTTAACCGACATGGTCCCTGGCGCATCAGTGACAGGGCAAGTGTTGGTCGATTGTTGCGACGTGCGCTCGACCACTCGGACCCCGGTTGAACTACGAAAATGCGCGGGGATGATATTTCAAAAGCCCAACCCGTTTGAAATGTCGATTCGCAAGAACATTCAGCTGCCGCTACGCGAGCACGGCGTCCGCGATAAAACTGAACTCAACCGAATCACGGAAGAGGTTTTGCAAAAAGTTGGTTTGTGGGACGAAGTTCATGACCGCTTGAATCATCTTGCGACTCAGCTTTCTGGTGGACAGCAACAGCGGTTGTGCATTGCTCGAGCGATGGCCTTGCGACCGCGAATCATGCTCATGGACGAACCTTGCTCAGCGCTTGACCCGATCTCATCGGCGACGGTCGAAGCGTTGATCGAATCGATGCGAGGTGAGTTTACGGTCGTGATCGTCACCCATAATCTTGCTCAAGCCCGTCGCATCTCCGATCGAATCGCTGTTTTTTGGATGGT
>CAZKTR010000560.1:0-2546 GCA_964555525.1 uncultured Pirellulaceae bacterium | reverse complement strand
CTTACTTGACTGGTCTGCAGAAGCTCGAAACCCTTTATCTGTATCGGACTTTTGTAGATGACAAGGGCTTGGAGTCGATTGCGAAACTCAAAAAATTGAAACGACTTAATTTGTTTGACACACTGCTCACAGACAAAGGGCTTAAGACGCTGGGAACGTGCAAGCAACTGACTCACCTGAGCCTCGGCAATACAAAAGCCGGAGATTTCCCAAAAGCGACTTTCACACCTGAGGCAATCGAACAACTTCGGTCCGATTTGCCCAACACCGAGATCACCTTTTGGGGCAGCAAAGACGACGAGCTTGATTTGCCCAAATTGCTTGGCGATTTTGAGCGGGGCAAATCGTCGGATCGACGCAAAGTTTCAGTCGTAACTTCGGTCGTTGCCAAGGCGCCCGACTTGGCCAAAAGAAAGGGCCTGGACTGGCCGTGCTTTCTGGGGACCAACGGCGATGGTAAGTCTGCTGAAACGGGACTAAATACTGATTGGAACGCTAGTCCTCCACCGTTGGTGTGGCATAAACCAGCTGGTACCGGCTTTGCTGCGCCATCAATCTCAAAGGGTCGTTTGATGCTCTATCAACGCGTTCGAAATGAAGGAGGGAAACAACGGTTTTCTGAGCGGCTTTCCTGTTTGCACAGCGAAACTGGCGAAGAGCTCTGGGAGGTTGATTTTCCTACCAGCTTTCAAGACCTCGGCGGCTACGGGGATGGTCCCCGAAGCACGCCGGTCATTGATGGCGATCGAGTTTTTATTTTGAGTCCCGAAGGGATGCTTCGATGTCTTCAGTGTGTTGACGGAAAACAAGTTTGGGAAGTCGATCTTAGAGCGGACTATGATTGCGATTTAATCAACTACGGAGTTGGAACAACCCCCGTTGTTTTCGGTGGCAATTTGCTGATTATCGCTGGTGGAAAGTTGCCCGAGGGGAAAGAGGCAACGGTGGTCGCAATCGATAAAAAGACTGGAGTTTTCCAATACGGTGTGGGCAAGGGAGCTGCGAGTTACGCCACTCCGTTGATTCGAAAGTCCCAGGGGCGTTTCTGGTGTTTCGCATTTACGCGTGACGGTCTGCTGGCGTTCAACCCCGAGACAGGGAAAAAGGATTTTGAATTTCCCTGGCGATCTAATATCGCCGGGTGTGTCAATGCTGCAACGCCAGTGGTTGAAGGCGATCGAGTTCTGATTTCCGAATCCTACTCAAGAGGTAGTGCGCAGCTCCAATTTTCTGACGGCGGAATGAGTTCTGCGTGGCAGGATTCTCGAAAAGTTCGCGAGAAGTTGCTGATGCACTGGGCTACGCCGATTTTCCACGAAGGTTTTGTTTACGGTTGCAGCGGCCGGCATTCAGCAAATGGCGAACTGAAATGTGTGGATTGGGCATCGGGTAGAACTGTCTGGAAACACAAATTAGCCGACCGGACGTCGCTAACTTATTTCGATCGACACTTTGTGAACCTCGGCGAGAATGGTGTCTTGACGCTGTTGAAGGTCTCCCCCCATGGCTATCAAGAAGTCGGAAGGTTAAATCAATACAACACCAAACTCACGCCGTCGTACCCTGCGTGGGGAGCACCGGTTATCGCTCGTGGGATGTTGTATCTTCGCGGCAAACACGAAATCATTTGCTACGATCTCTCGAAGGCCGTTAATGGCAACGGCGGACAAGATGCGGTGCACGGAACCTTTTTAAGCGAATAGGCGATTTTGAGATCTTAGCTCTCGGGTTCGCGGTGCAAATTAAAAATACCTCACGTAGAGCCACAGAGAACACAGAGCCGATAATGCAATTAACTTTCAACTATCAATATGTGCAGTGACTTTGAACCTTTTGTAGGATTTCTCGATCGAATTCAACAAGAACCAAACTTTGCCAGTAACCAATTCCGGCCACATCACTTCAGAGAAAAATTGGAGCGAGCTTTTTATGATGCGCCGATTTCAGCGGTCGACGTCGAACGAGCTCTGGTTTCGCTGATTGAGCGTTTCGTGGAAGCTCTTGGAGATCGAGACCTTTCAGTATTTCTCGTTCCGACGATTGATTTTCTGGACTATCTTGAGCATTTGAATTTGGCTGCCGTACAGGAATCACAGTTGGATTCAATCGGGCAGAGCCATCCTCTGGCAATCAAGCTGTGGAAGTGGGCGATGGCCCTGTGCCGCCAAAACAAGTCCAACGAGCCGTTTCAATTTTTATCTGAAATTGAATCTGCGTTGGATGCCGCAGCGGATTGCCCATTCTGGCAAGTTCAACTGTCTCAAGTGATTTTAAAACGAGTAGACAGAAAACCGGTTGATCTGGTTTGGCGATGTTGTGAACTCATCCATTTCGAAAATTTGGAGCATCCCCATGAGTTGATGGACTATCTCGTGGAAATTGAGGATCCAAACTTTGCTCGCAACGCTAAAAAGCTGACGGCCGAATGGACTTATGACTTTTTGATTGAATCGTTGCCTGGATCAATTCAAGAACCCTGCCATCAGATCTCGGCGATTCAGTTCTTTGCCAAAACGGATCGATCGGTAGTCGCCGAACTGGTGGAA
>CAZKTR010000559.1:0-2550 GCA_964555525.1 uncultured Pirellulaceae bacterium | reverse complement strand
AAAAGCCCTAGAGATCCGCCGCATCGGTTTCCCAGTGTTGGATCACCTTGGCTCGATCGTTAAGCATCATCCATAGCGGGCTGATACGAACGCCAGTTTTGGTGACACCGTTACAGATCTCGTTTGAGGTCAGCCAGATAAAATCCTTGTTCTGTTCGACCTTTGCCTTGGCCGGCTTTCCATACAATTCGACGTTGTAAAACGCACACGTGATCTGAGACGGATCGATTTGACCAGGCAACACGGATTCGAATTCAAGATTCAACTGGGCCATATTAGAAACGACCATGTCTCGCTTACCATCGAGATCCAATTCCCAAGCAACCTCTCGCATGATCGCCTCCCGCCACGATTCCTTTTCCAGCCGGTCGGCGATCACGAAATCAATTTGCTGTTGAGCCGGATTTTTCTTTCCCAGCCATTGAATTCGCTGGTCGACCTTCCGGATCAGTGCCACTCCAATTTCCAGTTCGTCCATGATCCACCCGGACTACTTCTTCCACGAACCGTCTACTACATTCCCATCGTTGGGACTGAGCAGGTTTCGTAGAGTTCCCTCAGCAATCTGATTGGTGACCTTTGCGACCGAGCCATCGTACAAGCCAACAAACAACTCCTCGTCCGTACCGAGCCCCTTTACCATCGCAACCGCTTCTTCAACGGTCAACGGTTTATTCTCCATCCATGGCCGACCTTCGGGGCTCTCGATCAGCATGATGGTGTTTGCAGCCCCATCCTTTACGTCAGCAATACTATCCACTTCCGACTCAATCCACAAAACATTTGCTGATCTTCCATCGGCTCCAAAAACCTTCGGCATCTTGTCGGCAAATTTAGCATTGAGAGCTTCACTGGCTGCCTTTGTCAAATCCATTTGACGAACCATTTTCGACATTCGCACAAAAGGCAACAACTTCACTCGCCAGCTGAGTGATTGATGCGCACGCTTAGGGTCAACCTTGAACGGAAAGTGCTTGTTCTTTGTTACATAGCTTCTGACTGCAAGCGCAGCTTGTCGAACACCATTTTCGCGCGCGGTCAATTTCACCTGTGCGGCGCTAGCCTCACTAAACTGCCCTAACATCGCAACGAAGTTCTCAGGCTTTTTCAGCAGCACCTTGACCGTCGCGTCAGACCGATCGGCTTTGAGTCCGTCAACCATTCCTTTAAACATCGCTAGCGGTTTCCGAGCTTCCTCGGGGGTTTCCTCCGCCTGAGAGATTTGCCCATAAACAGTGCCAAATCCGACCTTGCCAAGCTGGAGTAGTGAATTGATTCCATCGGCGAACTCTTCTGCATCAGAATCACCATTCCCCTCGGCAATCAAGCTTAAGAGATTCTCCGAGTCAAAACTGAAGCCAAGATTCAACGATTTTAAGCCTTCAACAAGATCAAGATACGCATGTGTGGGGCGTGGAATTTCTTTTTTCCCTAGCTTGATTGTTTCTTTCAATAGTTCCCGACGGGTCTCTAAATCCAAAATCAAACGTAACGCGTCTCCAGTCGAAGATTGATATACCGCATTGAGTCGATCGGTGAAGAAACTACGGTCTGCTTGTTGAAGGTACTCTTTTGAGCCAAATTCGATTGTCGTCTCGTCGACTCGATGTGCAAAGAAATCTTTGCCCTCTTTCTGCCCCCACGAAATGTCGTGATTGAATCCACCCATCTTCATCTTAAGAGCTTTTCTCTTCCATCGTTTTTCCACCTCGTCGGCAGCAGCTTTGTCTACTAATTTTACTTGGAGAAAACACCCATTGGTCAGCGCCTGACAAGCGACTGACGAAAACACTGAAAAATCTTCCGCATACGGGCTCGCCAAAATTTGTTTCAACGTCGTAAGATCCTTTGGCAGGCAAGTCGCCCCATACACTCGCTCGACCTGCGCAACGCTCGTTCCCGCAAACGGACCCGAAAGCTTTGCCCCAGTGAATCTCTCCGCATCAACGCCCGCTGCGACAAATTCTTTCATTAATTGGTCAACACGCAGGTCAAGCACAGCGACTGACTTTTGATCCTCGCGAAGTGTTGTCTGGCTCTGAGCCAAAGTGTAAGCCGGTCGCATCAACAGCCCAATTGCTAGACAGACCAGCAACGAAATTTTTTTAGTCTTAATCATTTCGGTTTCAATAGGTTTCGTTTTAGAATTTATAATTTGAACAAGCCCTTAAAGTAGTCGCCTCACGCGTCATCGTCAAACTCGAATCCAAGAACACTCATTCTCACTAATCGACAAACGGCACAGTTCAAGACCAAAGGGTGGATGAGTGCTGATAGATCAGATTAGTGTTTCGTTTTCCACATACGCGAAGCAGCTTACATTCTAACCAAAAATTGATAGACCGTAGCCTCCATGCTGCTTCTATCAGAAGGAAAAAACGGTTCAACTGGCGCCGCTAATTGACGCCTTGACAAGCTGTTATTTCGCAAAAAGACAGCGACAGACTACTTTCGGCCCACTTCTTTTAGATCCCAGATCTTAATCGTCGTGTCCGAACTGCCGCTCACCAACCGATCACCAGGCAAGAGCGCCAGGCTGGTTATAGCCTT
>CAZKTR010000558.1:0-2550 GCA_964555525.1 uncultured Pirellulaceae bacterium | reverse complement strand
AGTTCGTCGAAGCTTTCTCGCCGCCGTCAACTTTGCGACCACGCATCGTTGGCAAAGAACCGCCGATCAAACCGCCGACCAATTCGTTGATCAACGACAGCCCGTAACCTTTGTGACGACCAAAGGGCAACAATGAAACAGCTGCGTTTGGATCGGTTGTTTCGTTTCCGTTAGCGTCCACCGCAGCACCCGGCGGTAGCTGTTTGCCCTCGCGCTTGAACTGTTGGACTCGGCCCATCGCCACCGTCGAAGTCGCCCAGTCAATTACAACCGGGAAGCCAATCGCTTCTTGCGTTGGAAACGCCCAACTGTGTGGATTCGTGCCCAGCGTCGGGTGCTTGCCGCCAAAGGGAACGACTTCAGCCAACGTCGACGTGCAGTTGGTATAAGCGATGTAGCCACGCAGCGCCGCATCCATCACATAGCCACCACCCCACAAGTAATGGAACGTATTATCAACACTGACCTGCCCCACCCCGTACTTGTCGGCCAGTTCGATACAACGCTCAATCGCATCAAAGGCAACCGACTGGCCTAGCTTCAACTTGGCGTCCCAGATTTCGGATCCTTCAAAACGGCAAGGACGCTTTTCGATTTCTGCCCCTGGCACACAACCGCCGATCGCACTGCCAAACAAGTGATCCAAGTGCAATGCCTTCAACGCGTTATGCGTACGGATTCCGTAATGCGAAGCCATCTGGCAAAACTTCGTCGCCGCGACTGCTTCGTTTTCGCTATAGCCACGATGCTTGTAAGCCGCCGTGACCAATTGATTGTGCTGATCGACATCCACGACATACATTTCTTCACCGGTTGGCTTAGCCGGTGCCGCAGCTGCTCCAGGCAACTTATTCGCTTGAGCTAACGGAGGTTCACCGGCACAGAACGCGATCGCATTCTTCGTCGCCATCGTCGCCTGTCGCACCACCGACTCGTAAGTCCGTGAACCGATGTGCGAAGTGATCAATGTGTTCGGCGTAGAAAACAACGGATGATCCGCCGGTGGAGGCTCGACGTCCAACACGTCCGCACCGTAGCCGCCCACTTTTCCAGAAGTCAATGCCGCCGCAATGTCCGCCGGATTAACAACCTCGCCACGCGCACAATTCAGAATGATCACGCCATCCTTCATCTTGGCAATCGACGCGGCGTTGATCAAATCGTTCGTACTATCGTCCAAGAAACAATGCAGCGAAACAATATCGCACGTCGCCAACAAATCATCCATCGACTCGCAACGCGTAACATTATTTTTGGCCGCGAAAGCTTCGTCCCAGTAAACGTCATAGGCACAAACTTCGACGCCAAACGCATTTGCTCGTTCGATCACGGCCTTACCGATCCGGCCCATCCCAATGATGCCCATGCGTTTACCCATGATCTCGTTACCGGTAACTCGCTTCCAGTTCCCGCTACGAGTCTCTGAACCGACCTCGAAAATCTTCTTTGTCAGGCCTAACAACAAACCAAACGTGTGCTCGGCGACCGTGGTGTGATTTACCCCTGGGCAAAAACCGATCGGCAGGCCCTTTGAAGTCACATAGTCTTTGTCAATTTTATCGATCCCGATTCCATATTTCGAAATCCATTTTAGCCGCGGCAACGACTTATCGATCACAGCAGCAGTGATGGCATCGTCACCACAAAGAAAACCATCAAAATCGCCGGCCAGTTCCAGCATCTGAGCTTCGGTCAGCGGGCCTCGTTCGCGAACGACCTCCCAGCCTTGCGACTCCAACAAATCTTGGTGCGAGCCGGGGGTGTCTTGATACGAGGTGGTGGTTAGTAGAACGCGAGTTGTCATCGATGAAATGTCTGGGTAAAGGATTTAGAATAAAGCTCGGAATTCTACTCAAATCCCTCGGTTTGCGTCAGACTCAAATCGAATTGCCCCCAGATTTCCGACCGAAAAGTTAGCTACGCCGCCAACCATCACAGACACTGGCAGAGCACCTGCAAAAATGAGTACACTAGGGAAGTTCAGCCTTAACCAGCCAGTAAGATCACTACACCAGCAATAGCGTGTTTCGCTGATACACCCACTAAAACGAAACACAATACAAAAGGAACACTCCATGGTCGAAATCACCGTCGAATACCAAGGGACCCTGCGTTGCCAAGCCGTTCACCAACCTAGCGGCCGCGAAATCACGACCGACGCTCCGATAGACAACCGCGGCAAAGGCGAATCATTCTCGCCCACGGACCTTCTCGCCACCGCACTGGCCAGTTGCATTTCGACGATCATGGGCATCTACGCCGATCGCCATGAAGATCTGAATCTAAACGGGCTCAAAATCAAAATCGAAAAACACATGTCGACCGAATCCCCTCGGCGAATCGCGAAACTGCCGATGAAAATCAACTTCCCCGGCGGCATTAGCGACAAGCATCGCTCGGCACTCGAGGAGATCGTTCAACACTGCCCCGTCCATCGCAGCCTCGACCCAAACATCCAGACGCCGGTTGTATTTTTCTACGCCGATTAGAACCGGCCTCCAGCCCACAAGCCGAAGGCGACGGCAACAAAGTTTAACGACGAGCCGGCAG
>CAZKTR010000557.1:0-2551 GCA_964555525.1 uncultured Pirellulaceae bacterium | reverse complement strand
ACAATCGCAGCCACTGCACCGCCCATGACGATACCCACCGCCATGTCGATTAGATTTCCCTTGAGTGCAAACTCTTTGAAGTCGTTTATCATACCCATATTTTTTTTTACCTATAAAATGGAAGAAGCGAGGTAGTAACTATGCATGCCAGATCGACAAAGCAATAAACTTCCGGAAACATATACCCGCCGACCTAGAAGGCAAGACATTTAATATTGGAAATTTAACGGTGGTAAACTCTTGAAATTCCGAATTATCTTCAAGCTGACCAATCATTTCAAAACAAGCCGTATACCCTCGAATTAAGGATGCTAACATCCTACGGTTAAAGCATTTTACAAACCAAACGGCCTCTCAAACTGCCTCGATTGCGTAGATTTACATGGGATATCGAAACCTCGGCGCTTGCGTTTCCGATCTAGAGAAAAATGGACACTTATTGCGTATCGAAAAACCGATCGACGCGTGCTTGGAAGCGGCTGAAATCCAGCGACGGGTATACCTAAGCGGTGGGCCGGCGCTGTACTTTACCAACGTTTCTAACTGTTCCTTCCCAATGGTGTCAAACTTGTTCGGGACGCTGGAACGAGCGAGGTTCATTTTTCGTGATACCTTCGAGAATGTGCAACGCGCGATCCAACTGAAGGTCGCCCCCGAGGAAGCTCTCAAAAATCCGCTGAAGTACTGGCGAGCTCCGATGATCGCATGGCAGATGCGTCCCAAAGCCGTTGGCCGCGGGGCAGTGCTGGCCAACCAAACAACGCTCTCCCAGCTACCGCAACTCAAGTCTTGGCCAGACGATGGCGGAGCGTTTGTGACGCTGCCGCAAGTTTACTCCGAAGACGTCCGCGATCCGAGTTTGTCTAAATCCAACATGGGCATGTATCGAGTCCAATATTCTGGCAACGATTATCAAACCGATCGCCAAGTCGGTATTCACTACCAAATTCATCGCGGGATTGGCGTCCACCATAAAGCCGCAATCGAAGCAGGCAAACCGTTTCGTGTGAACGTGTTTGTCGGTGGCAACCCAGCGATGACCGTGGCCGCGGTGATGCCGCTGCCCGAAGGCATGTCCGAGCTGACGTTTGCTGGTGCTTTAGCAGGACATCGCATTCCGATGGTTCGCCAAACAAACGCTGCTTCGATCTACGCCGACGCCGACTTTTGTATTAGCGGCACGATCGATCCCAATCGCCAAATGCCAGAAGGCCCCTTTGGCGATCACTTGGGGTACTACAGTTTGCAACATGATTTCCCAGTTCTGAATGTGGACAAAGTTTACCATCGCGAGGGCGCGATCTGGCCTTTCACTGTTGTCGGGCGACCGCCGCAAGAAGACACCGTGTTCGGCGAACTCATTCACGAGCTAACCGGACCGGTGATCCCTACCGTGTTGCCAGGTATCAAAGCCGTCAATGCCGTCGACGCCGCAGGCGTGCATCCTCTGTTGTTGGCCATCGGCAGCGAACGCTACGTGCCTTATGCTCCGACCAGCCGCCCGCAAGAGTTGTTGACTCAAGCCAATGCGATCCTCGGCCAAGGCCAAATGTCACTGGCCAAGTATTTGTGGATCATCGACCAAGCCGCCGACGAGTCACTCGAGGTCAATGACATCGAGCGTTTTTTGGTTCGTTGTTTGGAACGAGTTGACTGGACGCGAGATCTGCATTTCCAAACTCGCACAACCATCGACACGCTGGACTATTCAGGCAGTGGCTTTAACGAAGGCAGTAAAGTCGTGATCGCTGCCGCCGGTCCCGCGATCCGAGAATTGCCTACCGAAGTCCCGAGTGACTTGCGGTTGCCCGAGGGCTATCGCGAGCCACAAGTTTGTTTGCCGGGCGTGTTGGCAGTGCAGGGCCCCAAGTTCAACAGCCAGCAACGCAGTGACCCCGCGGTCGAGCAGTTTTGTGATCAGTTTGGGGCAACCGAAGCGATCAATCGATTCCCGCTGGTGGTACTGGTCGACGACGCACCCTTCACAGCGAAAACCTTAAATAACTTCCTCTGGACCGTGTTTACTCGATCGGATCCGGCAGCTGATTTAAAAGGAATCGGTGCGACGATTGTTGACAAGCATTGGGGCTGTACGGGCAGCGTGGTGATCGATGCAAGGATTAAGCCTCACCATGCACCCCCGTTGATAGAAGATCCAGCGATCACAGCGAAAGTGGATGCGATGGCCGCTGCTGGTGGACCGTTGGCAAAGTATTTGTAGTTTGAGAAAGTCGAACCAATGCCGGGGTTTGAGTGGTTTAGGCAGATCAGTTTTGAAGTTGCGCGAATACAAGCTCGACGCGCAAGCAAGTGCATCACAAATCCCCTAGAAATGCACTCGCTTGCGCGTCGAGCTTGTATTGAGAATCGCTTTGTTTTCAGTGGTTTGGGACGCACTGCTAGCGTCGCCGCTCAATAACCGGTCTTGATACAACTTCTGATATAGGCGAAAAAACGAGCCTACACCTAACCACCGTCTGTATCGTCAAGGAAGACGCACCAGATGAATAAAAACAAAAAATTAGCGCCAATTAATTTTGGCTGGCTACCT
>CAZKTR010000556.1:0-2565 GCA_964555525.1 uncultured Pirellulaceae bacterium | reverse complement strand
CTTAGTAAAATTTTGGCACGAAGATTTCTCGAAGCAACTGGAATGGACGCGCACTTTCGGCGCGCAAGGACGAAACCCTTGAAATCCATTTTAGATTGCTGTTTCAATCGAGCCCACTTAGTTGGGCTGTTAGAGACACTGCTCACGGCCGGCAAATGAAGCCGAGCGTAAATTCCTTGTCCGTCGATCGCTAAAAATCAAAATTACGATATCGGAGCAGTGTTATTTGCGTCTTACAGGGGGCTGCGACCCGCGGGCGGCAGCGGTTGACGGATCAAACACTATTCACATTCGATGAGGAAGAATATTCATATCGCCGCTCAAGACAAACCCCTAAAACGAAAGTTTTCAAACAAAAACCTTGTTTTGGCAAAATCGGGGGATTACAACCGGCCACGACTGGCAGCGTTCCGGGGTTGAGAGTTTCTAAACGCGTTTTACGGGAGATAATTCCTTCGATCATCAATCCGTCGCCTCAAACAAAAAAGCCAATGGCTCGATCCGACAAATGGTTCAAGAGATTCTTAAGCTTCGCCACGGCAGTAAAGCAGGACTGCTTGATGCTCATCCTTCGGACGTTCAGAAGGTTGAGAAAACCAGACATGCATCAGCCGAAGGGGTTTCGATTGCGCCGCCCCAGCCTCGATTCTGTTTTCATATTTTTAGATGACGTGTGAAAGTCACACCGACGATTTTTATCGCAACGAGTTCGGTGTAACCCAACAGATAATCCGCAACAAACTAAAAAAGAAAGAAAGCGGGGGAAACGATCCCCCACTGTTTAGGTCGTGTCTGTATGCGACAAAAGGAACTCTCTCGGCCCCCGGAAATCCTTGATAGCTATCCAGCGTAAAGTATACTGTAACTACGACACTCGCTGAAATTTTCTGTCTGCTCAAAATTCCGAAGGGGGAATCGCTGTGTATAAGGTTTTTAGACTCCCGTTTTGTGTTGGTGTTTTTTGTCTAGGATTTTGGGTTTTGACTGGAACCGTCAACGCCGACTCTCTGAGATCCGCGTACCTGGGCCCCTCAGTGTGGGAAGAAGGTTTGTCATCAGATGAAGTCAACGACCAGTTAAAAAACCACTTCGAAGAAGTTCTCGATCGGTTACAGGCAAGAAATGCAACGAGCCTATTAACCGCATTGATTCGTGCCGAGGCGAGCTCCATTAAACCTTGGTCCAAAGACCAACGCCGCACTGCGCTCATCTACCTAGCCCGCAATCGGCAACGACAAATCAAACGCCTCCAAACCTATATGCTCCGAGGACGATTCCCTCTTAATGAAGGGCACTCCACCGACGCCGTTCCTATTTTCGTTGATCGCCAAAACACTCTCTGCGCGGTCGGACACCTAATGCACGCGGCCCAGTGGGACAACGAAGTCGTTCAGATCGCCAATAAAAACAACCTCGTTCGTATCAGCAATGTTCAAAGTGGCAGCCTCGTTCGCTGGATTCAGACTTCCGGTCTAACCCAAGAAGAAGCCGCCATGATTCAACCGGGTTATCCAGTCAATAACCTAACATCTTTCGAGCAGTTCCAAGGACCGTCGCCGCTGGTACTGCAGAACGACGTCGGCTTCGAGATTTCAGACGCATCCATCCGTGGCGCTCGTTTCACTGCCGACCTGCCGACGAGTTTTGCAACAGATCCAACAGCAATCGATGTTGTTTTTGGCCTAGGTCTTTCGGAATTGGAAACGAACAACGTGGTCGAATCGGCGTTTCGATCTTCTCGCGGGATCAATTTTGGAGAAGTGGGTAACGATGGTTCAGGTTCATATAGCCAGTATGGCTTTGAATCATTTTCGCTGAACAACAGTTCGGCGGTTCCGGTTTATTTCGGCCCTGATGACGCACAGTTCAGTGGGCTCGTCGGAGGAGCCAATGCTTCGGGCAACGTTGGGATCATTGAGATCGAGTATCAACTCCGAGCGTTGCAAGGCTTCGACCTCTCAAGGTTTGCGATCACATCGTCTGGTGTCGTAGATGCCGTTGATAGGCCCTTGAGCTTTGTTACTAATACCAGCGAGCAAAACGCAGCATTTTTGATTTCTGAAATCTATGGTGGCGATTCAGATGACCTCTTGGGACGATTACAAGTGTCCACCGTAGGAGACACGCAACTGGCCTCGCAACTGACCAACTTTGCGGGAAGTGAAACCACTTCTCTGTCCGAAAACTCGCTAAGAATCAGGACCTATGGGATCGTTACTGGAGACGGTTTCATTCACAGGATCTACAACGAAATAGAAACTACTGCTGTTCCCGAACCAAGCGCTGGAGTGGTAGCGATCATGATAGGATTTGCAACTGTCTCCAGACGCCGACGCAAAACGTGAGGCACCTAACTAACTTCGTTTCAAACAGTTTATAATGGTCTACTTTCGGCCATGATTATTGACTAAAAAGTGTTACACATGCCTCGGCACGGCTGTGCCCTGCCCTTGGTCTCAAACGATTTACTACTGACCTAGCTGCAGCAATACGTTTTAATTACTTCCGAAACGGATTCCACGAAATTGCCATGCACGCCTGGTACAAAGAACTAAGTCGCGATTG
>CAZKTR010000555.1:0-2566 GCA_964555525.1 uncultured Pirellulaceae bacterium | reverse complement strand
TCTGGGGTGATTGTTCTTTGCACTTTTGCGTGAGGCCCTTTTCGGCTCGCCAGAGGCTGTCGCTTTATGAGCCTTTGGCGCTAGCCACGGTTTCATCGCCCATAAAACCGTGGCTAGCGCCAAAACGGCTCACATTATTGTTTTCAATTTGAATAAAGCGACGAGCTCGCCAGAGTTCAGGCTTTGAACGCTGCCGGAACTAACCAGTTGCGGGCAGCCCGAAGCGATGGGGCTTGCCTTGTGGTTCAACGGGGCTCACGACCGTTTTCGGCTGAGTTTCCTTTGCGGGCCAGAAGATCACTCGCTCACCCGGCGATAACTTAACCGTGAAAATTCCTTTTCCATCATCTGTCACACTGACGCCATGGGATGCGGTCCATTGCCCGTTAGCCAATTGCGTATCAACTTCGACACTACCTTCTTTGACACTATTGGCATCGGCTTCAACAGACACCCATTTCGTTTTGCCTTGCTCACGGCTCGCACTAACCAAATAGGCGCCTTCGCCACGGAACCGATGAAACTGAACATTGGGCCATGCTTTCGGGACCGCCGGAAAAACTCTCAGACGCCCGTTCCAGCTCTGAAACAGCATCTCTTGCATCGCCGTCGCACCATGCAAAGGTGTTTCGATCACTGGCAACGTGCCTGCTTCTGAATAGAGCGTGTTCTCATGCAGAAACGACTTGAGACCATTCAAAAGCTCAAACGCTCGCTCGCCGTCCCCCAATAGCGAAGCGATACAACTGCCACCTGTTTTGGAATAACCAGCACCACCTCGTTTAAATCCGTGCCAGTGGTTCAAGCATTTTAAAATCAATTCGCGATCGGCTTCCGATTCGGGTGTCAGTGTTCGCAATGGATAGATGGCCAGCAAATGAGACCAATGCCGGTGTGGACCTGTTAGCGCCACCCCCTTGCCGATCATCCTCCCCGTCTTATCGATATGAACGGGAACGAGCCTTTTTTGAATGTCTCGCCATTTCGCGATCAAGGGTTCGTCGGCTTCGGTTAGCTCTTTCTCAGCGGCCAAGTCCAACAGACGTCCAACTCCCCATCTGAGCAAGTCGATGTCATAAGTGCAATCCTTTGCCTTGCGGTACTCCGGGCTAAACGTTTCGGGCAAGTGCAACAGGCCATCGGCTTCTTCGGTCAAAAAGTGTCGATGGAAGTTTACTGCTCGCACAAGCAACGGGTACAGCACGCGATCGCGTAGCTCCGTGTCGTTCCAGTAACGATATTCAAGATCAACATTGTGCAAAGCCCACAGCAGGTTTCCGGTTTCCATGCCGTTTGTTTTGTGCATCGGCGGGCGCCCACCTGGTTGCCCAACGCGTCCCAACAAATCCCAGCCCGACGTCGAACGTCCGATCGCGTATGAATCTTTGCGGTACGGCTCAGCAACATTGAGCGCAAGATTGTCTCGCAGCACGTCCAGACGATGGCTCAGCGCGGTCCCTAGTTCGCGGCGATTAGCTGTTGCAAATCCGCTATGTGACAGTTGGACGTTCAGGTTCCACCAAAGCGCGTTCCATGCCGTCGGCTGCAGCCATGGACCTTGGTTATCAATGATCCAACCTCGATCACGCGTCGCCGATGCGAGTTTGTATTGCTGGATCCAATAGAAGCCATCCCAGAAGGGATCACCGGTGGAAAGAAAACTGGCGGGGTAATAGTCATGCCACCACTTGCGATGTTCGGCAATCCATTGATCGTGATCCGCTTGGGCCGCTTCGCGTACCGCATTGGCTGCTTTGGTAACCGCGTCCAGTTCAGGGAAACTATGTTGAACGCTCAACCACAATTGGCGTTTGCCATCGGTTTTTTTTTCAATCCACGCCACGGCGGTTTGGCCGCCAGCGTGTAAGTTGTGGACCGCCGTTTGAACGCCAACAGCTAACTCTTTGACGACCGGAGACGGGTTGGCTGGCTTCCGCAGGATTTTGTTTCGAACTGATCGTGGGTTGCGGGCTTCGACCGGAACGTACTCAAAGCTTGCCTCCGAAAGATCTCCCGAGGCCTCAAGTTCGAAGTACATAACCGGTTGGGTTGCGTGGACAAGCGCGGCAAAGCTTGCGTTTCCGCTTGCAGAGGACAGCGTGCCAGTGACTTTGGCATCCCACAGGCTTAGTCGTGCCGTACCGCCGTTCAGTTCGGTCGGCAAGTTAACCTTGAGGTGGCCAATGAAATGCCGCCCGCGGTTGTGCACCGGAGCGTTTCTCTCGTTCATGTCATCGTCTTTGAAAGGGCGATGTTCATGAGCGGCAGAGCAACCGACGTCCCAACGTAACGTTTGACCGTTCAGCTGATACAGCATCGTACCTTGTTCACCGTTGCCAAGGAAAGGAGCTTGCTTCCAGCCGCGGGGCAGACGGTCCCATACCAAGTCATTGGACGTCAACAAATCTTTCCACTGAATTTGCTCAGTGATCGGCTGTACGTTTCCAGATTGAGCAAATGAATGGTTGTCAAAACCGGCGACTACGAGAGCAGCGCAGCAGACCCAAAGCATGGTAAAAAACCGAAACATCGAATGACCTTGACTTTGAGAGGTAATGGGTGCGTG
>CAZKTR010000554.1:0-2571 GCA_964555525.1 uncultured Pirellulaceae bacterium | reverse complement strand
GCGAACAAGACAAAATGGAGGAAGCGGCCGAGCGAGTCAAAGTCAACAAAAAATCAGGCCGGCTCCCCGAAGGCGCCATCGGCGATCCCAACGATCCTTACCAAATCGCCAAGTACTACACCGACGCGTTCCTCGAAGACGCAAAACGGCTGGGCTACAAAATCGCTTACGAGTACCCGCAGTGCGTCCCATGTGCCACCGACCATGTCGAAGGCGAAGCGGGCATGATCGGAATGATTCAAAAGCTATTGGACAAAGGCCATGCCTACATCGCTGACGACGGCGTGGTTTACTACAGCGTCGAATCGTTCCCGGACTACGGCAAACTGAGCGGTAACTCGCTGGACAAAATCAAAGAAGGGGCAGGGGACCGAGTTTCGGCGGCCGACCAAGCCCAAAAGAAACACCCCGGCGACTTCATGCTCTGGAAGCCCGACAAAAACCACATCATGAAGTGGGATTCGCCTTGGGGCACGGGCTACCCTGGCTGGCACATCGAGTGCAGCGTGATGGCTCGGGCGTTGCTAGGTGCCGACATGATCGACATCCACACTGGCGGCGAGGACTTAAAGTTCCCGCACCATGAGTGCGAGATCGCTCAAACTTGCGGAGCCACCGGCGCGGACAAGTTCGCTAACTTTTGGATTCACGCGAGGTTCTTGTTTGTCGAAGGCAAAAAAATGTCTAAATCCGACGGCAACTTTTATACCGCTCGCGATGTGTTCTCCGGCGACGTCCAAGTCAAAGACGATTCCGGCAAGACTGTCAAACTCGGCAAACCCGTTTCGCCCGCGGTTGCTCGCTTTGAACTAATCAAATCACACTATCGCAACAACATGAACTTCACGGTCAAAGGATTGCGAGACAGCGCGGCAACGATTCAAAAGCTAATCGACTTCCGAGCCGACTTAGAATCCAAAACAGGCGGTCAAGCAGCCGAAGTTGACTTGTCGCATCCGGTTTTGAATCAATTCGCCAGTGCACTTGCTGACGACTTGAATATCTCGGACGCACTTAGCGTGATGCATCCTTGGGTCCGTGGTCCGCATCCTGACCCTCACGAATCGTTGGCGGTTTGGCAAAAGATGAACTCCGTGCTCTCGATCGCTCCGATCAATGAAGGCACCGCCAACGCGATTCAAGAAGTGGCTTCAGAAGAAGAAGTCGCGACACTCGAACAAGCCGAAGGCTGGTTAGCGGAAATGTTGGCTGCCAAAGCTGATAAAGACTATCCGACTTCCGATGCCTTGCGCACGAAAATCATCGAAGCCGGTTTCGAGGTCCAACAGACCAAAGAAGGCGCCACGATCAAAAAGAAACTGTAACCGGGCCGTGCCCGAAGGCGTCAATCTGCCAAAGCAGTTCATCAAACCAACAGGCGACAGGCTTCCCATGCAGTTAACTTTCCAGCATAACGGTAACGCTTATACTTGCGACACCGACCGCTCGCACTCACTGGCCGTGACGCTCAATTTCGATGGCCAGCAACCCAACTTCTTTGAAACCGACAAAGCCACCAGCAAGGCGCTGAAACTCGGCGACTTCACCGCCAGCACTCGAGCCGGTGGCAGCTGTAACGTCGATTGCTTGGCGATGATTCCACACTGCAACGGCACGCACACGGAAACCGTCGGTCACATCGTCGATGACGATGTTTGGCTCGCCGACGTCGCCATCCACCCCTTGATGCTCGCCAGCCTAATCTCAGTCGCCACGACAGCAGTCGAATCCAACACCACCGATTCGTATTTGCCAACGCTTGTCGCAACCGATCAAATCATTTCACGGGCCACCATCGAATCGGCGTTAAAGGCCGCCGAAGTCGATCGGATTAAACCACTGGCTTTGATTCTACGAACACTACCGAACTCGACAACCAAAAAATCAATCACTTACGATTCCAAAACTGGGGCGCCATTCTTTAGCATCGAAGCCATGCAAGCGATCATTGACGCTGGCATTGAGCATTTGCTGGTCGACATTCCTTCGATCGATAAAATGCAAGACGATGGGTTACTGACCAACCACCACACGTACTGGCACGTCGCCGCGGGCACTCATAAACTCACACCCGACTCGGCGACCAACAAGACCATCACCGAGATGATCTATGTCGAAGAGGAAATCCAAGACGGGGTCTATCTATTGAATCTCCAAGCCCCCGCATTTGCGAGCGATGCCGCCCCTTCGCGGCCAGTGATCTTTGAACTGGTTTGATCTGCTTAACTGTTGCGGTCACGCCTGTGAGCCGTTCGCGCTTGCGTCGGGCATTAACAGAATGCCGCTTGACCTAGCCCGCCCGGCCCAAAACCTGACACAACGCCCGACGCTAGCGCATTCGGCTCACTGGAACGGCTTTTTGTATTTGCTGAGAACGTAATGGATGAGACTACGAATCCTTGCGTAGGTGCGAGATTCAGGACTCGCTGCCTCGTCCACTACCAGTCCACTTAGCCAGCAATACCGGTCCAGAACATTCCGCGTATCCCGCTAAGTTCATCCTAAATCGACCCATCTCGCTTTTGGAACGTAGAAACGTGGTACGATTCTCGCGTATTGGCAATGGATTGC
>CAZKTR010000553.1:0-2572 GCA_964555525.1 uncultured Pirellulaceae bacterium | reverse complement strand
TGTCAACGATGATTTTGCGGCCGGTCAAGCCACAGTCGCCGTGAGGACCACCGATTACAAACTTACCGGTTGGGTTGATGTGGTAAGTGACGTCGCCATTGTTTAGGTCCGCTGGAAGTAGCGGTTCGACGATCGTGTTCTGGATGAAGTTTTGGATTTCTTCGTTGGTAACGTCTTCGTTGTGTTGAGTTGAAACAACAACTGTGTCGATGCGGACTGGAGTGAAGCCATCGTACTCGACAGTTACTTGAGATTTGCTGTCCGGACGCAGCCAGTTGACTTCGCCGCTGAATCGGGCTTCGTTCAAACGAGCCAAGATCTTGTGCGATAAAGCGATCGGTAGCGGCATTAGTTCTTCGGTATCGTCACAAGCGAAACCGAACATCAGGCCTTGGTCGCCGGCTCCGTCAGCGTCCACGCCCATGGCAATATCTGGGCTCTGCTGGTCAAGCTGAACCATGACTTTACAAGTGTCAGCACCGATGCCGATTTCGTCGCTGGTGTAACCAACTTTACGGATGGTATCACGGACGATCTTTTCGATATCAACGTCTGCTTTAGAAGTAATCTCTCCAGCGATGACGGCCAAGCCCGTTGTGACCATGGTTTCGCAAGCCACTCGGCTGGCTGGGTCTTGTGCCAGCATTGCGTCAAGGATACTGTCAGAAATTTGGTCCGCCAGCTTGTCGGGATGGCCCATACTGACAGATTCACTTGTAAACAAATAATTACCAGAGGCCACGGCACTCTCCTAAAACATCAATAAGGATTTACGGTTATATAAGAAGGCCCCAAAAGGAGCTTCTTTTGTTTTTGAAGGGGACATTCTAACCTAC
The DNA here is from genome assembly GCA_964555525.1 of uncultured Pirellulaceae bacterium. Classification (GTDB taxonomy): domain Bacteria; phylum Planctomycetota; class Planctomycetia; order Pirellulales; family Pirellulaceae; genus Mariniblastus. The sequence goes on along the minus strand of CAZKTR010000553.1, from coordinate 1,736 downwards.
TATGCTAGAATTCTCAACGAGTGAAATCGCAAACGTTTGATAAGACTGGCATGGATTTGGTAGTTAATCCCGGCTAGTGGAAGATGAAAGACCCGCGATTAGGTCGAGGATCTGAGCCGCGGTTTTTTCTGCGGCTCCGACGTTCTGGAGGACTACCGCTTGAGCTCGATCTCCCATGGCTTTCATGGTTTGCGGTGAAGTGAGGCAGTCGCGCAGGAAGCGTTCGAGTTCGGCCGAGTTGTTAACGACGGCGGCAGCTTCTTGGGCCAAAAGCTGGTTGACGACGTCACGGAAGTTTTTGGTCCGAGGGCCAAAAGACGTCGGCACGCCATAGGCACTCGGCTCGATCATATTTTGGCCTTCGCGACTTCCCATGCTCCCGCCTACGTACGCCGCGTTGGCTCTGCCCCACCAATGGCCTAGTTCGCCGATCACGTTCACCACCAACGGTCGGGAGGAGTCACGGTCAGCTGGCAGTTCGCTGCGGAGGTCGATTTCAATGGAGGACTGTTTCAATTGTTGTTCAAGCTGTTGGCAGCGGTTGGGGTGTCGAGGGACCAAGACGAGTTTCAGGTTGGGGAATTCGGGACGGAGCCGTGCAAAAACTTCGACGGCAATTAAGTCTTCCTCCAGTTGAGTGCTGCCAGCTACGAAAACGAAATCGTCTGACGAGAATCCTGCTGCGCCAGCCAGTTGACGTGTCTGGGGGTTGTCCGGGTTGGTGGTAACACCGTCGAATTTGACACTGCCTGAAATCGAAACACGAGTCGTATCGCAGCCAAGATCGATGAAGCGATCGGCGTAGGTTTTCGTTTGGGCCAGCACCAAGGAAAGTCGGCGAAACATCGGTGCGGTTAGATCTTTGAAACGCCGGTAACCTCGATGGCTTTTGTCGCTGATCCGTCCGTTGATCACGATCACGGGAATGTCTAGCGTGTCAGCGACACCGATTAGATTGGGCCAAAGCTCAAGCTCGGCCAAGATGATTGCGTTGGGGTTGATTCGGCTGAAGGCATTTTTGATCGCCCAAGAAAAGTCATGCGGGCAAAAGAAAACTTGATGCTGCGAGTATTTCTCTTTGGCGAGATCAAAACCGGTTTCAGTGGAAGTCGAAATCGCGATCCGCAATTCGGGCTCTTTAGCCAGGAATTCATCAATCACTGGTTGCAGCAAATTGACTTCCCCGACGCTGACGGCGTGCATCCAGACACAGGTCCCATTTTGGGTGCGACGTGGCACGAGCCCAAAAAATTTATGCAGCCACCCTCGTCGATTTTTTCCCTGAATGATTCGCCAAAGCATCCAAGGGGAAGCAATCAGGAAAAATAGAAGATACAAGAAATTAAACAACCAACGCATGTTAGAAGCCTAATGCTTTTTCGAAGCCAACGATAGGTTGGTGTGCGTGGCTTAGTGTCGGCGTTGTTGTTTTCAGGGGGAGACTGGCATTTTTTCGGACAGACGTTGATTAAGTCAATGGCAACCGTTTTTGGTATCTTTATTTCGCCAACTCGTTACAAGGCTCTGCCTTGTAACGCACTGAATGAGTGGCTCTGCCACACACAATGGTACGGGCGGCCAAGTAGCAGGGCTCGCCAGAGTTCAGGTGCCTTAATGTGCCGCGTCCCGAAGTCTGGCGATTCGGTCTACGACCGAAACGCAATTGAAAATAGAAACGTTTCTGGTATCCGTACTAGTAGGTTTTGCTAATTCACTTCGGCATTCCGCTTAAAGGC
>CAZKTR010000552.1:0-2575 GCA_964555525.1 uncultured Pirellulaceae bacterium | reverse complement strand
TATCAGTCGAAAATTGATTGAATTTTCGTGCGGGACAGCTATATTTAGCTTTGTATAAATTCTTGCGGCGTTTTGTCTCTGCAAACAATTAACTTCTGAACAACTCGTATTCCGCTGAATACAAACCAACACTTCGTTTACAAGGGTGCACCATCCGATTTCTCATACTAACACTTGCTTTTTTTGTATTAACCTCATCTAGTTCAGTCACAGCGCAGATCACACCTGGCTCTAAAGATCTAGGCGCTATCTGGTTCGTTGGCGATTCAATTACGCAAAGTAATGCAGACGGAGACCCCAACAGTTCTCCGCGGTCAGCGTTTTTTGATTTACTAGAGGCCAACGGCTATTCATTTACGTATACAGGGAGTCGCACCAATAACCCAGAAGGCCTGCCCGTCACCGGATCGACACCAGCTACTAATTTATTCCAGTACCACACAGGAGTTTCGGGATCTATACTTGGCAATACTCTCCGTTTCATGACTGGTATGACTGAGAACCTGCCATCGCAGTGGAACAGCGGTCGTTTGGCAACGGTTAAACCCAACATCATTCTGATCATGTTGGGAACCAATGATATTGGCGTCGAAGACGTTGATGTCGAAAATGCCCCTGATCGGCTGGCTAACTACATCGATCAAATTTACAATCAACCCGAAGTCGGCAATCCAAGTATTTTCGTCGCCAGCATCCCTCCCAATCGTAGATCCGCTCGAGAGACTACGGACGTAATAGATTTTAATACCACCGTGCCCGGAATCGTTTCTGCTCAACAAGCACTAGGGCGAGATGTTAATTTTGTCGATCAGTTTACTCCGCTCAATGACAATTTTGCTACCGCCTTTCGTCCTGACAGGTTGCATCCTAACGCAACTGGCAATGTAATTTTAGCTCAGCAGTGGTTCAACAGCATCGCCGCAGCCGCTTCTGAGCCTGAGCCTAAACCAGGGCAAACTATATATTTCGGAGACGCGGCAAGCGAGGGGCAAAGTGTTCTTGCTGGGGACGATGGCTACTCCTTACCCGTACTCACGATTGTCAACCTGTCCGACGGCAATTCGGCCGGCCCAGTGATCTACACCGCCCCAGCAGACCAAACTCTGCAACTAACCGAGGTCAACTTCTTCACCGGCAACATCGGAGCCACCGGCGCTACTGCTGTTGCAACTGGCAATTCTGGAAACCTGACTCCTTTTGTTGTCAGGATTCTGGGAGCTGATGCAGACGGTGGTTTTAATGGCCAACAAGCGAGTAGTTTTGAAATTCTTGCTGTTGGCGATGCCATTACTACTGCCGATGTAAATACACTGATCAACGGAGCGTTCACCGTCGGCGGAGCCAATCCATCGATCAGCCTTAACGCTGGTGATCGGATTGCCGCAGGATTTCTTTCCGACCAACGGCGCATGGTCCTCCATGACCAGGCGGACACACAAGGAGTAGGCGAATACATCAATAACGGCGATTCGCTCACCGATGCAACCGATGGTGCTTTGACGGGTAACAGTGACTTTGATTTTGATAGAGCGATGAGCTTTAACATTGGGTTTGTCATTGACGATGGCCCTGTCCTACACGGAGACGTCAACTTAGACGGCATGGTTAACTTTTTAGACATCTCGCCATTCATTTCGGTTCTTTCGGCCGGCGGAGAGTTTCAAGCCGAAGCCGATTGCAATCTGGATGGAGCCGTCAGCTTCTTAGATATCGCACCATTCATCGTGGCCTTGAGCAATCAATAAAACGCTACCACGGCTGTGTGCGGCCTATCCGGATGACCTGCCAATAGCATTCGGCAAACCAATCGAAAAGCGGTGACCTAGTCACCGCTTTTTTTCGTATTCGATCACTTCAGCTTTCCGTCGGCAAACGTCTCCTTTCAGCCAAAGCAAATCGGCGCATTCTGACACTTTTTTGTAACTTGACGACCACAGCCCAAGTTCGATCGTCAGTGCGACTGAGAATCACCGCAGCAAACCAGAAAAAATGCCTCAATGCATTTTTTCAACAACAATTCACAACAAAACTAACGTCCAACAAAACCTCTGATAGGCTATAATCATGCCAGCGTATTATTTGATTACGCTGGCGTAGTAAGTAAACGACCTCACTGGTGGCTTCCGAACGCTGCAATATTTGAGATACGCCGCTCGTTCGTGCGATCACAAGCAATTGGATTGACAATTATTTTGCTCACTCTTTAGAGATAACTAACATACAGAGGTTGAGGGATGATGACATTTCGACATTTACGAGTTTGTTTTGCCGGGCTGTTTCTTGGCTTGATGTTTTCCGGTGCTGCTTTCGCTCAAGCACAAATTGGTGATGACCTCATTGGTGAATTTGTGAATGACCTATTTGGGTCGAGAGTTGGCCTATCTGCCGATGGGAGCAGAATGGTTGTAGGGTCAATCACCAATAGTGAAACCTTTCAGGGCTCTGGCCAAGTACAAGTATTTGAAAATGTTAATGGCACTTGGATGCAACTAGGCCAAGATATAAATGGAACGGGACTAGATGCGAGGCTCGGCCGAGGCGTTTCTATCTCTGGCGATGGAACAACGATCGCTGC
>CAZKTR010000551.1:0-2577 GCA_964555525.1 uncultured Pirellulaceae bacterium | reverse complement strand
TCCTCGATGTCGGTGACTTTGACGCCGTTGAGCTCGATGGTGATTTTGTTACCGATGCAGGTGATCTTGTATCGGTTCCATCCGTTTCGTTTAAGAGCCGATTGGATCTCCGGTTTGGCAAAGAAGGCCTGTGATTCTTTTTCGTACTCCAAGAATTCCTCAACCTTCGACTTCCCTTTTTTGCTCGGCCAAACCCAACCGCGACGGCCTTCGTCGTACAGACCCGCAGACCAACGACGGTCCGAACCATCGCATTCGGCTTGATAGCCGTAAACTTTGTTCGGTTCGACGTGACAGCGGAACATAATCCCGGAGTTCGCGGGCCCCTTGGGAAGTTTGATCTCGGCATGCAACGTGAAGTCCGTAACTTTCTCTTTGCTGACTAAGAAGAACTTTTTGTCGGCAGTCAAATGGATTTCGCGACCCACGACTTTGGCTTGTCCGTAATCGTAAGGGTTCCGCCATGCATCAAGGTTCTTTCCGTTGATGAGTGACTCGTAGCCTTTTTCTTTCATCCGTTTGGCCATCTGCTGTTGGTCAGGGCGGGCCAGTAAACGGCCTGCGGTTGATAGTGGCCAGTCATCGGTTCGAAAGACCGACGCTGGTAGATCGGCAGAGTTGACGAGGTTGGCTCCTTCGGGATTGGAAGCCCAAGCGTAGCGGACTGCGACTGGGGTCGGTACGTCGCTACTGCTGACGCGGACCGAATCTTTGCCGACGAGTTCAGCTTTGGCCCAGTGCCATTTTTGGTCGGCGCCGGCGATCTCAAAACGCTTGAGTTCCTTGCCGTCGCGTGATTTTAATCCGGTGCCAACGTGCTTGAAGGTAACCAAGATATGATCGCCCTTGATCTCGTTGGATTGGTAGAGCGGTGAAGAGAACGGGGCGATCTCTTTTTTGTAGTGTTGCTTCAACGCCAGCAAAGACAATCGGTAGCCAACGTCTTTCTTGTTGAGCGGGTGAATGTTGTTTGCCAAACCAATTTCGTTGATCACAGCAATGCCGCTGTTGGGCACGGTTTGAGAAACTTTAGTTTGCATGGATTGCAATTCCGCCCAATCGCTTACAACACCGGGTTCGGTTGTGGCGGCACGGAAGTTGGCCAGTTGCACAATGTAAAACGGAAATTCGCTGTTCCAGCGTTCGCGCCAGTCTTCGATCAGTGCGGTGAGCAGACTCTCGTACTGTACGGATCGACCGGTGTTTGCTTCGCCTTGGTACCAGATCGTGCCCGCAATCGCATAACGCGTCCAAGGAGCGATTTTTTGGTTAAAGATTGAACCCGGGCAGCTGGTGTCCAGTCTTGGCGGGCCCTGCAATTTGGGTTTACGTGACAGTTTTGGTTTCTTGCCTTCTGGCGTCGCGGCGATGATCTCTTTCTTCTTTTGCCGCCATTTCTTAAGGGCCGCATCGAATTTTGTTTTGGCCGAATCGGCATTGTATTGCTCGGCGAGGTCTTCCCACTCGAGTACCAACGGGAGCCCGTCAGCGACGGTCTTGAGTTTCTCGACGCTGGTGAATGCCTCGACCTTCTTGCCACCCCAAGAAGTGTCGATCAATCCGATCGGCACGTTGAGGTTTTCAGATAGTTGTTTTCCAAAGTGAAATCCGACGGCAGAAAAATCTGCGGCGGATTCGGGCGTACAAACTTTCCAGTCGCCTTGGCAATCGGATTGGATCGTGGCCGAGGTTTTCGAAACGGTCGTGAAGATGCGTACTGATGGCAAGTCGGCTTGTTTGACGGCCGGATCTTTGACTCTGGAGAGCGTCCAATGCATATTGGATTGGCCCGAACACATCCAGACTTCTCCAACAAGCACATCGTTGATGGTGATTTTGTCGCCGCCGGCTGAGGTGACGGTCAATGAAGCGGGATCGGCATTGATCGACAACGGAGATAACGTTGCTTGCCATTGGCCGTTTGCGTCGGCTTTTGCTTGGACGGTTTGACCGGCAAAGGCAACGGTCACGGATGAATCCGGTGCGGATGTTCCCCAGATACTAGTCGGTTTACTGTGTTGCAGGACCATGTGGTCGGCGATTGGCGCTGCGAGCTTAAGCGTTGAGGCCCGGTCTTGCTGCCCAAAGCAGGAGACGGGAATGAGTACGAGCAGGATAAGCAGTAAATGGTTTTTCATAGGGTTACCTTGAAGTCTGTGGTTCATAACTCCAATGGTACCCGAAAACGAACTGTTGTTTAGGGTTGAGAACTATTTTCCCGTTAAGACTCTTCGAATTCGATGTAGTAGCATTCGGATGATGCCGATTGATTTTGGCGGGCTTGGTTCAAAATCACTGCATTCTTCGGAGATCCAAAGCGGCATTTTGGATTGTTCGTTATGGTCTTTGGTTCTCTGTTGTACGTTAGAAGCAAAGCGTTCCATTCGTTCGTTAAACGAGCCTTCGGTTTCTTGTCGCGGTCGTCGATTTCGCCGTTGCAGAGCACGTGACCTTCTAGCGTAGTGAGATTCTTTGGGAGGGAAAACGAGTGTTGTCTGCAGGATTGCAAATGCAACAGCGCCCAACAATCCAATGAGAAACGAATTGCTAGGGTTTTCAAATCCGCCATCGAGAGCG
>CAZKTR010000550.1:0-2584 GCA_964555525.1 uncultured Pirellulaceae bacterium | reverse complement strand
AACGGTGAAAACAATGCTGATGGTTCGCAAACCTTTGGGGTAGTCAGTTATGATCCTGGTGCGTCTCCTAACGTCACCGATATTCTTGATTTGTCAGGTCAAACTCCTCCGACGAATAACGGCCGCGCGGCCAATACCGACAGTCGTGTTGGCGACGGTCTGAGCGAAGATCCTAGTACAACCGGTTTTGAATTTGACTTACTCGGAGCGGACTCGCCTGATCTAGCGACGGCAATCGCCAATGATGATTTTGTCGAAGTCTACTTTTCACTCGCCAATGGTATCGACGATGTCGTTATCACCGAAACGTTCCATACGCTCGCGCTACAAGCAGGCGGGGGTAGTAACCTTGGGAACTACCAACTTGCCGCTGCGATCTCCAGTGATGGATTCGCAACTTCCGATGTACTGTTTGATCCCTACCTGATCGAGCCAACCGTTCCCGATGGTTCTAACAATCCGTTCCAGTTTACGCCTCAGTTCCCCGATGAGTTGAATCCGGTCACGCTGTCCGGCGGAACGGAGTACCGCATTCGGTTCTACATTTTCGATTCGCAGAATGCCAACGGGGCTGCCACCTTCAATGATCAGTTCATCCGGTTTAGCACCTTCGACGCAGGCGAAGGAGTATCGGCGGGCGACTTTGATGGCGATGGAATTGTCGACCGACTAGACATCGACAGTGACAACGATGGCATCACCGATAACGTGGAAGCTCAGTCAACGGCCGACTACATCGCACCTAGTGGCATTGGTGGTACGCCAGAGTTTGTCGATACCAACAACGATGGACTGGACGACAACTTTGATGCCGGAATCATCGCCGGTGGCAGTCATACGAGTGTTGGTTTGACTCCGGTAGACACCGACAGCGACGGCGCGGTTGACTACCTGGACACCGACAGCGACAACGATGGCAGTGAAGACGCCGCCGAACGTGGAACAGCCGGACCACTTACGGCACAGTTAGGAGTCACCTCGAATGCGGCCAGCGACGCCGATAACGATGGCTTGTTGGATGTGTTTGAAGGCGGTAGCACCAACGACGGATTCGATGTCAACGACGAAAACCGTAACGCATCCTCGATTGCGTTGGACAGCGATAGCGCCCTGAACGCTGACGGAACCAATGCAATTGCTCTGACGATCGACAGCGACTTCCGCGATGGAGACACCGACAACGATGGCGTTGCCGACGCGGAAGATATCGACGATGACAACGATGGCATTCTGGATATTGACGAAGCAGCCGAACTGATTGCTGTCCAAGGCCAGTTGGGTTTCTTCCATAACGGTGAAAACAATGCTGATGGTTCCCAAACCTTTGGGGTAGTCAGTTATGATCCTGGTGCGTCGCCAAACGTCACCGATATTCTTGATTTGTCGGGCCAGACTCCACTGACCAACAACGGCCGCGCGGCCAATACCGACAGTCGTGTTGGCGACGGTCTGAGCGAAGATCCTAGTACAACCGGTTTTGAATTTGACTTACTCGGAGCGGACTCGCCTGATCTAGCGACGGCAATCGCCAATGATGATTTTGTCGAAGTCTACTTTTCACTCGCCAATGGTATCGACGATGTCGTTATCACCGAAACGTTCCATACGCTCGCGCTACAAGCAGGCGGAGGCAGTAACCTTGGAAACTATCAACTTGCCGCTGCGATCTCCAGTGATGGATTCGCAACTTCCGACGTACTGTTTGATCCCTACCTGATCGAACCAACCGTTCCCGATGGTTCTAATAATGCGTTCCAGTTTACGCCTCAGTTCCCCGATGAGTTGAATCCGGTCACGCTGTCTGGTGGAACGGAGTACCGTATTCGGTTCTACATCTTCGATTCGCAGAATGCCAACGGGGCTGCCACCTTCAATGATCAGTTCATCCGCTTCAGTACGCAGGCCCCCGGACCAGGCGTGGCTGCGGGTGACTTTGATGGTGATGGCGTTCTGGACTCATTGGACATCGACGCGGATAACGATGGCATCACCGATAACGTAGAAGCCCAAACCACTGCGGCCTACATCGCTCCTAGCGGGACGGGTTCGGCGATGATCGACGCGAACAACAACGGTCTGGATGACAACTACGAAGTGGCCGCTGGTACCGCTGGTTTCAACGCCGACGGGATTGGATTACTGCCGGTTGACACCGACGGTGACGGTGCGGTTGATTACCTCGACACCGACAGTGACAACGATGGAATCGACGATGCCGTCGAAGCTGGACATGGCGAAACTTTGGCATCCATCGACGCCTCTGTCGACACAGATGGCGACGGTCTGCTGGACGTTGTCGAAGGAAGCGACGCCAATGATGGTTTCGATGTCAACGACGAAAACTTAGACGCTACCAACTCAGAATTCTTGTTGGATGATGCCGACGATGACACGGATGCTGATGGAAGCAACGCCGTTCCGCTGTTCACGGATCTCGAATACCGCGATGAAGACAATAGCGATCCGGTTGTCGATCTCAATGGGCCACCGACTATCGGCGTTAACCACGACGACATCTTCATTGAAGATGATGGCGTATTCCTGCTGGCTCGGGATGCGGTCGTTGAAGATGCTGAAGAAAACA
>CAZKTR010000549.1:0-2612 GCA_964555525.1 uncultured Pirellulaceae bacterium | reverse complement strand
TTTTCGGTGCCTTGGAGGCAAAAGCCTCTGGGTGTGTCGCTCATTGGATCGTTGGCCGCAGTGGACCGTTGGTTAAAGGATGACGAGGGACCATTTTGGTCTCCCATCGCTTATTGGTTTTAGTTCGTGTCGATGGAAGATCTTACTTCCAGTTTACGCCCGTGTCTTGCCAGCTTCGTTCGGCGGCTGATTTTAACACAGCTTCGCAGACCTTTTGGGTCTCTTGGGCTTCTTGGAAAGTAGGCGAACAAGGCGTGCCGTCTTCGAGGCATTTGAGGAAGTCAGCCACGTGATGCACAAAGCTGTGTTCGTATCCGATCGACAGTCCTGGCACCCACCACTGAGACATATAAGGGTGGTCGCCATCGGAAACGTGAATCGAACGCCAACCTCGTTCCAGCGATTCGTCGCGGTGGTCAAAGTATTCCAGTCGAGTCAAATCGTGGAGGTCCCATTTGATCGAAGCGTGTTCGCCGTTGATCTCGAACGTGTACAACGCTTTGTGTCCGCGGGCGTAGCGAGTTGATTCGAATAGGCCGACGGATCCATTGTCGAAGTGGCAATGGAATAGACACGCGTCGTCGATATCGACTTTTTGTACTTCACCGGTTTCGGTGTGGACTCGTTCTTTAATAAAGGTCTCGGTCATTGCCGAAACGTCTTTGATGCCACCGTTGAGCCACATGGCGGTATCGATGCAGTGAGCCAACAAGTCACCGGTCACGCCTGAGCCAGCGGCAGCGTTGTCCAATCGCCATAGTCCCTCGCCGCCTTGCGGAAGCTCCGGGCTGATCGTCCAGTCTTGTAAAAAGTTGGCTCGGTAATGAAAGATCTTACCGAGCTTTCCAGCGTCGACGAGTTGCTTTGCCAACGTGACTGCTGGGATCCGGCGGTAGTTGTAATAAACCGTGTTAGGCACTTTTGCTTTTTCAATCGCGTCAACCATCGGTTGTGCTTCGGCGACGGTTCGGGCGAGAGGCTTTTCGCACAGCACCATCTTGCCGGCTTCGGCCGCGGCAATCGCGATGTCGGCGTGCATATTGTTGGGCGTGCAAATGTCAATCGCGTCGATGTCATCGCGAGCGACCAAGGCTTTCCAGTCGGTTTCAGTGGATTCGTATCCCCATTGGTCAGCGAAGGCGGTCAGTCGTTCTTGGTTGCGAGCACAAACGGCTTTGAGGACGGGTTGATATTGGAGATCCGGAAAGAAGTCGCCGACCCGCTTGAAGGCGTTGGAGTGGGTGCGTCCCATAAAGCCATAACCGACCAAACCGATTCTGAGTTGCTTTTTTTCGCTCATGCAAATGTCCGAGAATGAATCCTAAGAAACCTGTTTACTGTGTTTAATCTACTTCGGTGTCCAACCTAATTTTCAACCGGGCGATTATTGTAGCCAAACTATGATTGAGGTATATCTAGGATCTCAAGTTGGAGTGGTTCAATGTGGTGAATTGGGGCAGGGAAGTACAGACGGTGAAGGAGTGAGTAGGCGGCTTAAGGATCAGAGCGGAGATGGTTTGGTGGTGAAAGTGGTTTTTGCCGTGATTTTGGGCACAGCTTCAGTTTTCGGGGTAGGTTGCAATAATGGTTGTGAATTTTCCTCCGTAATCGCCGGTTGCTTGTCTAACACGTGCTTCTGGTGAAAAATGCGGGTAATTGATTCGGGTTTCTTCCGTCTACGTGATTGGCTCTGCTTGTGTGCTTTTTTACCGCAGGCAGGTGCTTCAAGCGATCCGATCAATTTACTCGAGCGATTTATGTTCCGTTTCCTAGCCTTCTTTTTTTCGATTCTTGCGTTATTGGTCTTTGCTGCGGCCACCATGATCAAGCGAGATAAACCTTCGAGAACAGAAACAACCCCCACGAATTCCATGACTCAGTACAACAAGCTTACTGCCGAAGAGGCGCGAGTGATTATCCACAAAGGAACTGAACCACCTGACAGATGGGGTTACAAAGGCGAATACACCGAGACCGACGCTCCGGGTTTGTACGTTTGCCGACAATGCAACTCACCACTGTACACCTCCGAGCACAAGTTCCTGTCGAGCTGCGGTTGGCCAGCGTTTGACGACGAGATTGAGGGTGCGGTCCGGCGCGAAGTCGATGCCGATGGTTCGCGCACTGAAATCTTGTGTGAGAATTGTGGCGGGCACCTTGGTCATGTTTTCAAAGGCGAACGCTTGACCGACAAAAATGTTCGGCACTGCGTGAACTCGGTATCAATGAAGTTCTATGCCAAGGGTACCGAGCCTCCAAAGACGATCGTGGCGGACGAAAAGCAAGCCGAGTAAGGTGGCGACAGTTGCCTCCGGCCTGTCTTACGCGCCGGCCGAGCAACAGAGCTTCACATTACAATGATTCCGATTTTTCAAATAGCTGTTCATCACCCGTTTCACGGATGGCGCGCCTTTGAAAAATTAGGTTGCGGCTGAGTTTTTCAGTTCGGAGTTTTTTTAGTGGCGCTGACGCCGTCGCCTGCCGGCTCGTCGTTAAACTGGACGAGACCGGCTGGAAGCACCGTCGCCACCTTCGGCCTGTCTCGATTCAACTCATCGATGGTGTTTCCAGTTGATTTAGCGATCGATCATGTTCGAAGATTTCGATGCCTT
>CAZKTR010000548.1:0-2634 GCA_964555525.1 uncultured Pirellulaceae bacterium | reverse complement strand
AAGACGACGAGCTTGATTTGCCCAAATTGCTTGGTTAAATCAATACAACACCAAACTCACGCCGTCGTATCCTGCGTGGGGAGCACCGGTTATCGCTCGTGGGATGTTGTATCTTCGCGGCAAACACGAAATCATTTGCTACGATCTCTCGAAGGCCGTTAATGGCAACGGCGGACAAGATGCGGTGCACGGAACCTTTATTGGCGAATAGGCGATTTTGAAATCTTAGCTCCAGGGTTCGCCGTGCAAATTATAAACACCTCACGCAGAGCCACAGAGAACACAGAGCCGATAATGCAATTAACTTTCAGCCAAAACGTCTGCCAATCGAGACCTGAGTTGAGCAAAAAATTTCAGCGAGAAATCGTTAGTCACACACCCCGTCTCATCCAACAATGGCGGTCCTACACGTTTACGGTTTAGTTGGAATCGGATTCCAGTTTATATTCTAGATCTGTGTGCCCTGAGGCTTGGACATCAAGTACGATTTGACTTTTGAAACCGAACTTATGGGGCATAATATCTTCGTGAGAGGGCATGGCGGAACCAGGAATGTCGTTGGGAATCGGCTTCGCCGGACGCAAGGCAGTAAATCTAAGAGTTTTTTTCCCGAGAGTGCTCTGCCCAGAGAATTCTCCATCCGCGATTTTTATATAAACCGGAGCACTTCCGTCGTTCTTGTCAATTTGCAAAATTGCGTCATCAAGTGGCTCGCCATTAAAAGTGACCGTACCAGAAATCGCCACCGTTCTCTCAGCAGATTCGCAACCACAGACCAAGAATGCGAACAGCAAGGTCACAATCAAAAAGTATTTCATCACAAAATCCAAGGACGTAATTGCGTAGCAGCTAACCAACGATATCACTCAATAAAACTATAAAAACAAACTGGCATCGGAGTCGGCGAATCCCACTCCGTGCCAGCATGCAAAAAAGATCCATAAATCAAACTTCGGCCAAATCTGGTCACTTGCTTACAGACCGTTACCAATTGCCAACCCATCATCTCGGGTCGCCAGAGCCCCCAAAACTGCGAAATCAAGATTGTCTAGCAGGAAATGGACTGAACCATCAGCGTAAGCTGCATTGACTCCACCCCTGTGGGCTGAATTGATTGGAATGTTGATTCCAATTTGTCCAACGCCAGCGATACCAACGAACGAACCATCGAGCATTCTGTCCCTCGGGTTATGCAGCCAACCATTCTGATTGATCCTGTGTCTAATCGTAGTGCATTGGTGAGCGCGACGATCAGTGAAGTCGTCTTCTGCTACATCAGGTAAATCATTTCGAAACGTACCTTTCATGATCCCGTATTGCACCCCCGAAGCCATTATCAAAGGAGTTCCGTTGTCGGCCTTCAGGATATTATTCTGCTCGCTGAGCATCATCGTATTGGATGTGCCATCTGCATTTGTGATCGCCTCCAGTTCTACAAACCCCGCACCAAATAGCACTCCGCCTGCGCTGGCAATTCCAAAACGACCTAACGGATTTTTCCGTGTTTCGTTGAACCCAACCAAGGTAAGTTCTTCTACGCCGGTTTCTCGGATTCCAAAACCAGAAATCCCAACGTAGTGATTGATTGCAACGTCGGGCGATTGCATCGGCTCTTCGTAAAGAGGACTACCCACCGTTGGACGCCGGAAAATTGGAGACGAAGGGCAAAGGTAGACAGGGAGTTGAGTATCACCAAGAACTAAATGATTTGCAATTGCATTATCGAGATGAAGGGCTCCGATTGGGTAGCTTGATCCGCCTTCAAAGATAAGTTGCTGAAACAAATTGTTTTGCTCCACGAATGGAAGAATGAATATCGGCCATCCACTCCCCCAAGCCGTTCCCTCAGAAATATTCTGACCCACTGGCGGGCGGTCAGTATGAGCACCGGGTGGAAGTCGCATTAGGCCGCTTTCAAAATTAAGGATTCCGAATGCCTGTTGACGGATATTATTTGCGCATTGGACGCGTCTTGCAGCCTCTCGGATAGCTTGAACCGCTGGCAGCAACATTGCGATCAAAATTCCTATGATTGCGATGACAACCAACAGTTCAACCAGTGTAAATCCACTACGCCGCTGGCCATTGAATCGAATTCCTAACATTTAAGAACTCCTCAAAATAAGTGAAAAACCAATAAGATATTTAAAACGACAGACTCTATGATAAATATACGGAGCCAACTTCCCCCCAAGTTCTTGACACCTTTAACATTTTTTAAGTAAGAATTGTTCGGGGGCGGGACAGCCGCAACCACTGAACAACGAAACGTGGCAGGAGCGCCTCTGCCACCCTTTCTCGTTCGCCTCGGTAACAATCTCCTTGTTTCTATAGAGGAATTGCCTCAAATAGTCGAAAAAAGTGCAATAGATGTGGCGCAGTCGAGTATCAGCCCTAGAGTATAGGATGCACGATTTGTGACAACTGACTATAGTTCAGTAGACGCCTAATATCTTTCTCGCCTAATACCTTTTCTACGATCTAGCGAATTAGAGGAATCCATGACGAATAATCAAACTCTTCAACGCACCATCTTGATGCTTTTTTGTTGGCTCTGTGCAAGCTCAACTGGACTCCTACTGTCCGGTGCACCAGTTAGTGGGCAAGTGACTCGTGTGGTTGAGAGGCAAACTA
>CAZKTR010000547.1:0-2640 GCA_964555525.1 uncultured Pirellulaceae bacterium | reverse complement strand
TTGCCCAAGGCCGAGAGACCGGCCAAGTAGCCTTAAGTTTGATGCAGACAGCAGCCAGTATGCAGGAATTGAGTCCTACTTTGGAACTCACACACTCACTCTCGTCGTGTCTCTAAGAAACGAGTTAGCGGGCCGTTCTGGCGTTTAGATCGGCGCATAAAAAATGGCGGTAAGGCCCCTTATGGCTTCCGGCCAACCTTACCGCCTAAGCTTGTTCGCTGCTCCCCAGCGCAAACAGGCTCGTTACCTGAAATCTAGGTCGAACTCGTCTGATGTCAAAGAAAACGGTACGGCTATTGAAGCAAATCAACGAGAATTCTCGGGCCCTCGTTTTACCCTAGAAAGAGCGAAATCCTGAGCTCTGTAATCGTTACAAACGGACGCAACGGTGTTGCAAAAAAAGAACACTGGTTGCAAAGTAACGACAGGCCCGCGTGGGTAACGAATCTTGAAAGCTCAATTGGCCTACCTAAGGCTTCGCAGCCTCATTGACTGCCCTCGTAAAGCCTCAGGGGAGCACTCGCATGAACTAGACGCTGGCGTTGCTGGTAACGCCCATCGCTTCGGCCATTAGCTCGGCTTGCTCCATGATGTGAGTCTTTTTGGAGCCGGTCGATGGACTGGCAGATTCTGGTCGGCAGACGACCTTCAGCGGCCACTTGTCCTCCAAACCGTATTCGTCCCATTTAACCTTCATGAAATACCAAGCACCCATGTTGCGGGGTTCTTCTTGAACCCAGTAAATCGGCGTGCCCGAAGGATACTGGCTCAAGCATGCCTCGATCTCTTTGGCTGGCAACGGATAAAGTTGCTCAACGCGAATCACGGCAAAGTCGTCCCGTTCGTCCTTTGTCCGAGCCTTCAAAAGATCGACGCCAATTTTGCCAGCAGTCAGCAGTACGCGGGCAGGAGTGGCATCGCCAGGTACCCCGTTGTCGGGAAGCACGCGTTCAAAACGGCCTTGTGTGAATTCTTCGATCGGCGATGCGACAAACGGTTCACGCAACAAGCTCTTGGGTGTGAACACGATCAAAGGCTTACGCCACTTGCGAACGACTTGGCGACGTAGCAAATGGAAGTATTGTGAAGATGACGTCGGAATCGCAATCTGGCAGTTGTCTTCAGCTGACGAAGTGAGGAAACGTTCGAGTCGGGCACTGCAGTGTTCTGGACCGGCCCCTTCGAACCCGTGTGGTAACAGCATGGTCAAGCCGCTCAGGCGATGCCATTTGTCTTCCGCACTGCAGATGAATTGGTCGACGATCACTTGAGCTGCATTGAAGAAATCACCGAATTGGGCTTCCCAAATGATCAAGCTATCGGGAGCGTCTAAGCTGTAACCGTAATCGAAGCCAAGCACCCCAGCTTCACTTAGTGGGCTGTTGATCACATCAACACTAGCTTGGTTAGGATGGAGGTGTTGCAGCGGCGTATACAATTCGTTGGTCGCTGTGTCGTGCAAAACTGCGTGGCGTTGGCTGAACGTACCTCGCCCGCAGTCTTGTCCTGACAGGCGAACGGCATGGCCTTGCACGGAAAGCGTGCCCATCGCTGCCAGTTCCGCTGTCGCCCAGTCGATGTCCCGTTCACCCGTTGAAGATTGGACGCGTTGTTCGAGTAAGCGGACAAGTTTGCGATGGACGTTAAAGTTATCGGGGACGGTCGCTGTTTTGGCGATGGTGGATTCTAGCAACGCCCGGTCGACGCCGGTGTCGCTGTCGTCGTCGGTGCGTTCTTTTCCGCCGTAGTAACCGTTCCACAGTCCCGACAAAGTTTGCTTGTCAGATTCGTAGCCGGTTTCTTTGATCGCTTCAAATTCTTTCTGTAATTTCTCACGACGAGCGTCAGCGATTTTGTCGGCTTCAGCTTGAGTCACGCCGTGTAACTTTAACAAGCTCTTCAAATAGCTGTCGCGGATGGTCGGGCGATTGTCGATCGTTTGGTACATCTGCGGTTGCGTAAACCGGGGCTCGTCACTTTCATTGTGTCCATGCCGGCGATAGCAGTACATGTCGATGACGACATCGCGATTGAATTCTTTGCGGAATTCCATTGCCAAGTTGACCACCTGAGCCACGGCTTCGGGATCTTCACCGTTGACGTGGAAAATTGGAATCTGCAACATTTTAGCGACGTCACTGGCGTAAGTCGTCGATCGACTATCGTGTGAGTCAGTGGTGAAGCCAACTTGATTGTTGACGATCACGTGCAGTGTCCCACCGACCTTGTAGCCGTTTAGCTGGCTCAAGTTCAGTGTTTCTTGCACGACACCTTCACCAGCGAACGCAGCGTCGCCATGGATCAGAACCGTTAGCGTTTCGTTGTGGTCGGTATCGTTGGCGCGATCTTGCTTGCTGCGGCAACGGCCCATGGCCACGGGATTTACAAACTCCAAGTGACTAGGGTTAAAGCACAACGAGATATGTACGTTTTTGTTTTTGCTGGTAGTCCAGTCGGTGCTGTAGCCCAAGTGGTACAGCACGTCGCCACGTCCGCGGTTTTCTTCTGGGTTGGGGTCGTCAAATCCCCAGAAGATATTCTTCGCGCGTTTGCCCATGATGTTGGCCAGCACGTTCAAACGGCCACGGTGGGCCATTCCCAAAACGACTTGCTTGACGCCATGGTCTCCTGCTTTTTCTA
>CAZKTR010000546.1:0-2643 GCA_964555525.1 uncultured Pirellulaceae bacterium | reverse complement strand
TGGTTTATCGAAGCTAAGTTTGTAATACCAGCTTTAGCCGGAAACTCTGATCATCACCCAAACAACAAAATAGAAACAAAAATAAAACAAAACAGAAAGCCCCCTCTCCTCAAAAATTCGGAGTGAGTTTGATCCTAGTAAATAGTTTTTCCGTCCGAATTTTCGGGGAGAGGGGAGCCAGTGGCGCAAGCGAGTGCACTCCAAGACTCGTAAAAATGCACTCGCTTGCGCTGCGAGCTTGTATTAGCGTTTACGCTCTCATCGCAGCCACTAACCCATCTAGGTTATACTCAGCAGCTTCGGCAAAAACCTTACCGCCGACCGATTCAATCGCGGCTGTCGTTGTTGGACTGATCGAAACCAGCTTTGCCTGTGATTTTTCTTCCGCCCCCGAGCCTCCAGCCAACCACTGGCCAAACAACCTCACCGCCGATCGACCAATCGCTGAACTGGTCGCAGTCACCCAATCGATCTGCCCCGCGGCAAGCAGCTCAACCACCGCTGGCTGTGCTTCGGTTAAGTCGACACTCCGATAGGCGACCACCGACTCAAACTCGATCTCTTGCTCGGCCAGTCGCTGGTCCAAAACATCGCTGCCGCGATCGCCGCGAACCAGCAGCATCCTTCGGTCGGGGTATTTTTCGATCAAAAACCCAGCCAGCGACGAGCTATCTGAACTTGCGGGCACTGCAGGTTCGATTTGCCATAACTCACCGGCCAGTTCGGCCGTCGAAGATCCAATCGCGGCGATTTCCAGTTTATCTGGCAGGCGAGATTTAACCGCATCCATCCGATCTTTGAAAAACCGTACGCCATTGCGACTGGTAAAAACCAGCAGGCCAAACTGCTCCAACCTGCCAATCGACGCGTCCAAGCCCTCCAAATTAGCGGCAGGCAGGATCTCAATCACCGGCTGAACGATTGCTCGGCCCCCCACCGCCTCAATTCGCCGCACCAAATCAGCCGATTGATCGGCAGCTCGGGTCACTAGCACATTTTGGCCGGCCAAGTGCGAAGAGAGTTTGAGAGGGCTGGAATTGGCTGGTTTCATGGGAACAGAGCTAATTTCGAGGGCGAAAGATGATCGGGCTGGCGGGTACAGCTTGTTTTTAAGGGAAAACGTCTACATTCTGGCAGGTTTAGCAGTAGACAAAAATGTGAGAAACCGACATATTGTTGCACCTGAAAATATTCGAAGTAACCAATTTCTGCCAAAGCAAAAATGCCAAATTCACTAAGTGCGTCAAAACGCCTGCGTCAAAGCAAAGTTCGCCAAGCTCGTAACAAAGCCATCAAAACGGCTGTAAAAACCCAGCTTAAGAAAGTCTTGGCTGCGGCTCAAGCTGGCGAAGTCGAAAAGGCTGAAACCGAGTACAAACTAGCCGCCAAGAAATTGGATCGCGCTGGAGCCAAAGGCATCATCCACAAAAACGCTGCTGGACGTCAAAAGTCACGTCTTCAACGTGCAATCAAAGCCGCTAAAGCCTCTGCTTAAGCGTTGATGCGAACAAAGGGCTGACAAAGCCAATCACTAACCTGCGAAATCTTTCGCGGGTATTTTCATGCGCCCCAAGGTGGCGACAGTTGCCTGTGCACTTGTGGAGGAATCCGTAGCCGGAGTCGCCAGACTTCGGGATGCAGTACAGTATGACTCCTGAACTCTGACGAGCCCAGCTACGACGCTATTTATAGTTTTTCTTTAGCCGCACGCAAATTCAGACGTCTCCCGCGTTGTCACTCGACCGCCAATCCCTGCCAGAGATACCAACTAGCCATCGACTCATACGGCGCCCAAGGCTCGCCGATCTCGCGCATCTGTTCGACCGACGGCCGTTCATCCAATTCATAAAACTTTTGGATCCCGTTCTTAATCCCCAAATCATCGACGGGGAAAACATCCAGCCGCCCCAGCGAAAATATCAAAAACATCTGTGCCGTCCACACGCCGATGCCTTTGACCTGAGTCAGCTCGGCAATCACGGCCTCGTTGTCCCGACGGCCGATCTTCTTTAAGCTCACCACTTCGGAGTGAACCTTTTCCGCCAAGTCCAACAAGTAAGTCGCTTTCTGACGCGACACTCCGACCTCTCGCAAACTGTCAACATCCTGATCCATCAACTGCTCCAAACAATAACGCCCCTTGCCGTTGTTCAAGTGCTCCAGCAATCGGGCTTTGATCGTAGCCGCGGCCGCGAGCGAGATTTGCTGGCCGATGATCGCATCGACCAACGAGCCAAATCGATCCGGTTTTGTTTTAGCAGTGAAGGGGCCCACGAGTTTGATGATCTTCTTCATCGTTGGATCGGACTTCATCAAATGAAGCCGGCCCGCTTTAAGGTGTTGAGCGGCGAAGGGCATAAGCGTTAATTAATAATGGTTGATGATGAATGAAAAAACGCGGATCAAATTTTGATTTTTATTTGCGTCCATTAGCGTTCATTCGCGGTTCTTTTTTGTTAACCAGAACAAAACCTGAATCTGGCGAATCCAGCTACATCGCAGTCACGTCCACAATTGCTTTCAACACCCCCGATTCGGGTTTCGTAAACTCCTCGAATTCGTCGATCACCCGATTAAAAGTCGATCGGTGGGTAATCCAAGGATCCGTATTGATCGTGCCTTTTTCGATCAAATCAATGATAT
>CAZKTR010000545.1:0-2645 GCA_964555525.1 uncultured Pirellulaceae bacterium | reverse complement strand
CTTTTTCTTTACCAGTGCGAAACGCTCTTCCTTCGCCCTGTCCTGCTTCGCAGCTACAATCGCTGTTGTTGGATTGCTGGCTGACGGACTTTGCCCAGTTTGCTCAAGCTGTTGTCTTGTAAAAAATCTGCCTTGCTGGCACTGCAGGCCCACGGTACGCAGCAACTGAGATAGACCAACAAAAACTTCTGTTAAACGTTGGGTTTGCGTAGCTGGGCTCGCCAGAGTTCAGGCACTTTAGATGGCCACATCTCGAAGTCTGGCGACTCTGGCCGCTTAATAGTCTGGAAACGGTACTTTAGTATTTGTATAATCAACGTTCGTGGGACGTATCGTAAAATCGAAACTTTTGCCTTCGACCGAAAGAGGTGATTGGTGGATGAAATTGCCCAGCAAAAGGTCTATGTCGCTGGCCATCTAGGTATGGTTGGTTCGGCAGTCATGCGAGCGTTGGAGTCTAGCGGCGTCGGACAAATCATTACCTGTTCCCGTCAGGAGCTCGACTTAACCGAGCAATCTCAGGTCGATCAGTTTTTCGCTGAACAACAACCCGACACCGTCGTTTTTTGCGCTGGAAAAGTCGGCGGCATTCATGCTAACAATACCTTTCCGGCTGAGTTCATCTACCAAAACTTGGCGATGGCTGCCAACTCGATTCACGCCGCCTACCGCAACCAGGTTCCCAGATTTCTATTTCTTGGCAGTACCTGTATCTATCCCCGAATGGCACCTCAGCCAATGCCAGAAAGCTGTCTGCTGAGTGGGCCACTGGAGTTGACTAACGAAGCTTATGCAGTTGCTAAGATCGCCGGCTTGAAATTGTGTCAGTACTATCGAGCTCAGTACGGCGTCGTTTATCACGCCGCGATGCCGACAAATTTGTATGGGCCAGGAGACAATTACCATCCCGAAAACTCGCACGTTCTTCCAGCGCTGATCCGTCGTATCCACGAAGCCAAGCAAGCCGATGCACCCGAAGTGGTGATCTGGGGTTCAGGAACTCCGCGTCGTGAATTCCTGCACGTTGACGACCTCGCCGATGGGCTACTACACCTTCTAAAACTCGACAACCCACCCGGCTTGGTTAATGTTGGGACCGGCTCGGATGTAACCATCGCCGAGCTAGCAAATTTAATTTCCGACGCCGTTGGGTATCAAGGAAAAATTGTGCAGGATCCATCTAAACCCGATGGAACACCAGTAAAGCGGACCGACTGCGCGTTGATCCACTCGACTGGATGGAAGGCAAAGATAAATTTGGTTGATGGTATTCGCAGGACCTATCAAGATTTTCTTCGCGAATCCGAATCCAAGACGATAAGGCTAGATGCAGGGTTGAAAACGGCCTCCAGTTGAGAACCGAATCACAATCATTGGGCAATCTGTTATTAAATTTAGCGATTGGTAAAGTACTATGAAAAAAGCACTCATCACCGGAGTCACCGGCCAAGACGGTTCTTACCTTAGCGAATTCCTTCTCAGCAAGGGCTACGAAGTTCACGGCTTGATCCGGCGCAGCAGCACCTTCAGCACCGATCGCATCGAGCACCTTTATCGTGATCCCCACGACCCCAAAGCCCAGCTTTTTTTGCATTACGGTGATTTAACCGACGGCCAAAATCTCACCAATCTCGTTTTGGATTTAGAGCCAGACGAGATTTACAATCTCGGCGCCCAGAGCCACGTGCGAGTTTCATTTGATTCTCCACAGTACACCGTTCAGGTCACTGGCGTGGGCGCACTCAATGTGCTTGAGGCCGCGCGACAACTGGACAAAAGTAAAAAAACTAAGGTCTACCAAGCATCTTCATCAGAAATGTTTGGTGATGTAACAGAAACACCCCAAACAGAAAAAACTCCTTTTCACCCGCAGAGCCCCTACGCCTGTGCCAAGGTTTACGCGTTTCACCAAACCGTGAACTATCGAGAAGCCTACGATTTATTTGCGGTTAACGGCATCCTGTTCAACCACGAATCACCGCGGCGCGGGGAAACGTTTGTAACGCGCAAGATCACTCGCGGCGCAACCCGGATCAAACTTGGTCTTCAAGATAAACTATATCTGGGGAATTTAGAAGCAAAACGGGATTGGGGATATGCCAAGGACTACGTCGAAGGCATGTGGATGATGCTGCAACACGATAGCCCGGAAGACTTTGTTTTGGCGACAGGCCAAACCCAATCGATCAAAGACTTTCTCAAGTACACGTTTGAGTACTTAGACCTCGACTGGAATGATTATGTTGAAGTCGACCCACGATACTTCCGTCCGACGGAAGTAAACTTACTTTTGGGTGATTTCTCAAAAGCCAAGGATCTGCTTGGCTGGGAACCTCAGACTTCCTGTCGTGAATTGGCTCAGTTGATGGTCGATCATGATTTGGAACTGGCCCGCGACGAAGCCGTTCGAAATAGCATCGATCAATAGGTTTGATTGGGAGAAGTAGTGTTCGACCGCTTTTAAGACGCGAAACGCTCTTCCTTCGCCCTGCCCTGCTATCTTTGAAACTTCGAAAACGTGTGCTTACGTTTAGGTTTTTTGCCCCAGTTTCCGGTTGATGCGGGGTACTATTCTGCACCGCTTGGAGGCACCCAGTCTAATTCCAGCGGTGGCAAATCGATCTGAACATCCTTCCAAATCTCTG
>CAZKTR010000544.1:0-2647 GCA_964555525.1 uncultured Pirellulaceae bacterium | reverse complement strand
TTGGATAGCGATTTTAGGTATATTTGAGCAAAGATATCGTAGAAATGATTGAGACCGGGCAACTTTACTATTGGTGCATTCGAGATCGGTATTCCGGGCTTTGGTGAAGTAATGTGTATTATTTCTTTAAATCGCGAAAATCGATTGATCTGCTTGTCGCGTTTAGGTCTGGGACGTCTGCTGCTTGCTACAGCATCACCTGGAACCGACGCTCTGCTGTCTGAGCCGGAAGAACTAGTAGGCCTTACTGACGGAACATCACTCTGGTCTTTAACGGAATCAACTGGAACGATTACGTCTGTTTCTCTACCTCAATCCTCCGCACTTGTATTTCCTGGCGGCGGGGGCGGGGCTGCGACTGGTCCTATCACTCTGACTGTTAGTGCGGCAGCGGTTTGACGTCTCGACTGATTAAATCGCCCGGGCAAAGCAATGGGAAACCACGGCTTGTTCGGGTTTTTATGCGCTGTAGAAAGACTGTTTCGACTCGTAGTGGACGAGGCAATGAGTCCTGAAGCTCGGTGTCACTGCAAGGATTCGTATCCTCATCCACTAACTACTTAAAGCTTATTGCCAACGTCTTTGCTGGCCTGGTAATCCACCGTCTGGCGACGGTAGCTACGTCAAACCAGCTGAGATTGATCAGTTTGAGTTTCTTGCACCGTCGAGTCACCTTTAGTGGTTTTCAAAGCTAGGTTCATGCGGCATACCCAACGTCCGTTGGCGTCCCCGCGAACGATCCAGTGCGGTTGAACGCAGACCGCTTGGTGTACCAATTCAAAACCCGATTCTGATTGACTGACGGTCTGAGTCGGATAAGCAAAAATGTTGCTCGGACGATCGATCTCTAGCTGGACTGCAAGCCCGAGCCACTGATCGTTGAGACTGAGTTGCTGGACGTCTTTTAAATCCAAAGTCGAACCCAACTGGCCGAGGTTTTCGCCGTCACTGTTGCTAAAGAATCGGTCGTCTTGACCGTCAGGCATTCCAGCCAAATTAAAATCGACACCAAAGTGGAACGAGCGATCGGCCGGTAGACCTTCAATCATATAAGTGATCTCAAGCGTGTCGGAGCCTTCGTCCAATGTCACGCCTTTTTTGATCGTCAGCGGAATACCCCAAGCGTTGCCTTCTTTGGACAGTAAGACCTGAACTCGGTCGGGGTTGCTGCGAACGGTGGCTGAGTATTCGCCGTCGGCAAAGTCGCCGCGTTCCATTGCTTCGCATTTCCGAATCGCTTCGACGTCAATGTCTTCGTCCCAAAAATGGTCGACCAAGATATTGGGCATCCGGGTATCGTAGAACAATTGTTTGTCCAGGTCCGCCTGCTTGAACACGATTCGGTCATGAATACTGGCCGCCTCGTCGCTGTTTTCGTTTTCGCCTTGGCGAACTTTATCGTGATATAGTTCAGGACGGCGTTGGATGGTGGCGCCCAAGTTATGAGCGATCGAGCGAATGTCTAGCTCGTAAATTTGGCCGCCGGACTTGGGTGCGATCCAAGCAGCGACTTGGTCGTTGGCTAATCGAATTTCCTGAAATCCGTCAAAGTTGTAGTCTTCGTTGGTGGCTTCAACCCATTTCTCAGGTCGGTCAAGAGCCTTTTCTAAAGCTGTTTCAGCGGTCAACAAGTGGTAGTAAACCGCGTTGCGCAGATGAGGCAAATAGATACCACCGAAGGCTCCATGCCAGTAACTGCAATTGCATTGGCCCTGGTACAAATGATTTTGGGCTAACTTCAACGCGGCAGGATTACAGCCTTGTTCGGTCGCTTTCTGGAGCAAACCGCTGACGTACATCATCCGCGAATACATCTCATTGGTTTCGGGATACTTGACTTTAAAGTTACGCCAAAAACCGCCGGCCATGAACGATTGAATTTGCTTCCATCGCGGATCGTGTTCGAGTTGATGAATCAATTCGTCGTGTTCGACTTGACGATCCACCGGCAGTGACCACTCGGTCATCTCTCGGTAGCTCGCGTCGGGCAAGTAGACTTTGCCGCGAGGCGGAGTGTTTTGGACGGCATCGGCGAGCGTGGTGGTCAGCAACCAATCTTTGTTGTCGGTCAAAGCTTGGAAGAATTGAGTTAGCCAACCTTTTTCGTAAACGTGTTCTTTGGTGTTGGGCCAAGTACCAAACTTTTCGCCGTCGTCACCAAAGACAACCACGCTGTCGGGGGAACGTTCGGCGAGCATCCGGCAGTGTTGCACGGTTTCTTCTGGTTCGGCAAACGGAATCAAATACCGCAAGTGTTCGCTGCCAGGGAACACTTTGATGGTTTTGCCTTCGTCTTCGGTAACAAAGTAGCCGTTGAGTTCTTCGTTTTTCAAACCTGCGCGGCGGAAGTGATAGTCGTCCAGAACGGTGTAGTCGATTCCGGCTTCGGCAATCGAACTGGTCAGTGACGATTCCCAAACTCGTTCAGGCATCCACATCCCAGCCACTGACGGACAAAGTCGTTCGGTCAGCCACTTCGAGAAACTGGCGATCTGGCCGACGCGGTCACACTGAGGGATCATCGGCAAGATGGCTTCGTAGAACGCTCCGCCAATGATTTCAATCCGACCGGCTTCTACTAGCAGAGCGATTCGGTTGAGGTATTCTGGGTGGTTGGTTTGCATCCATTGGATCAGCGGGCCGCTGG
>CAZKTR010000543.1:0-2648 GCA_964555525.1 uncultured Pirellulaceae bacterium | reverse complement strand
TCAACGTCGGTAGTGTCGGGCAACCTCGCGACGGTAATCCTCGGTCTTGTTTCGTTGTCACTGACGACGAAGAAAAAACTCTGATATACTATCGTGTCGACTACGACAACGAAACGACACGTAGCAAGATCTATGACATCCCCGACTTGGATAACATGCTGGGCGACCGTTTGCTTTCAGGTCGCTAACCCTCCAACCAACTACTCACCAAAATAGCTCGCTGCCTAGAAGCCACTCATCCTGTTCGGCTTCTGCAACGACACAAGGACTCATCTCGTGGCCCGACTCGCAATCCTAAGCGACATTCATGGCAACTTGGACGCACTCACAACCGTGCTACAAGACATCGAAGGCCAACAGGTTGATGCCATTTATTGCCTAGGCGACATCATCGGCTACGGACCCAATCCGCGCGAGTGTGTCGAAAAGTGCATGAACTTCAAACTCAACTTGCTGGGCAATCACGACAACGGCGCCCTGTTTGATCCAGACGGATTCAGCAAAGGCGCCGAATCCGCCGTTTTTTGGACACGGCAACAAATCGAACACGAACACTCCGACGCCGCGCGAGCTCGCTGGGATTTCATCGCCCGACTGCCTCGTACCCACCGTGAAGGCGACACCATGTTCGTTCACGGTTCCCCTCGTAGCCCGCTAAACGAATACGTATTCCCTGAAGACATCTACAACCAGCGCAAAATCGAACGAATCTTCGGGTTCATTCAAGGCATCTGCTTTCAAGGACATACGCATGTACCGGGAATTTTCACAGAGAACTTCCGCTTTTACATGCCGGCGGAAATTAGCAATTGCTATCAGGTTGGCGATCAAAAACTAATGATCAACGTTGGCAGCGTAGGCCAACCGCGTGACGGCGATCCGCGAAGTAGCTACGTGATTTTTGACGGCCAAGAAATCGAATTTCGGCGAGTGGAATACGATGTTCAGCAAACACGTCAAAAGATTCTTGCCATCGCCGAACTGGACGACTTCTTGGGCGACCGTTTACTCGAAGGTAGATAAACCACCGCGTGGGACTGCTCGCTAGTCAGTCTCGAATCACTCGGCTTCTGCTTGGCTTCCTTGGACGTCTTCGACATTCGACATTCGCAAATCACCGCGATTGTTTGCTTGCCAAATTGTACCCGACTCGACATCCACAGCCGACAACCATTGATCGCCGTAACAATAAGTATCGATGGCGAGGATATGCCCTAAGTTCAACACGTCGCCTTCATGCTGAGGCGTATGCCCAACCACGGCGATCTTGCCGCTCGCGTGAAGACTAGGAATGCCCGCATTCAAATGCTTCCAAAAAATCACTTCGTCCGGCTGCTCGGCCAGCATCAAGTTGGGTTCGTAGTTCGCATGCACAAAGAAATGCGTGTCCGTCTCATAAAACCGGACACAATGACTTAGAAACGAAAGGTGATGCTGAGGAATATTTTCGGCTCGACCGCCGTAACTGGCCACCGTCGCGTTACCACCATGCTGATACCAATACTCCAAGTCGCTTTTTTCGCCGTAGAGACCGTGATACATCATCAACTCGTGATTGCCGATCAACGGAACAAACTTTGTTTTACCAACCAAACTGATCAATATATCTAGCGTCCCAGCAGAATTCATCCCTCGATCAACGTAATCACCGATTCCAATAACGGTATCTTCTTGAGTCGGTTGTATCTCAACCAACAATCGATCTAAGGCCGTAGCACAACCGTGTATATCTCCAATGGCGATTGTTCGTGACATGCGTGGGGGTCTTATCGAGTAACTGCGGACAATGAAGTAGGTAAGCTCAACAAAATAGTTCCTAGTGGCCGTTTGAGAATACCGTATCATCAATTTTCGGCAAAACAGGCATCTAACTTAAGTGTTACAAAAAGGGCAAGTGAATCAAGGCAAAATCCCTTTGTCGCGATTTTACGCTGGCAGATTACGGGCAAACCTAAGGCAAGATAGAGAAACCTTGCCAGTACCAAATGGGGAGAGCGGTGGTAGACAGTAAAACGTCCAAGGCCCCAGAAACCGTTATCAGATAATTCGAGGGTTGGACTTTGACATTTATTAACCCACGAAAAACAAGTTTGGCCACCTCAGCCTGACCTGATGCGGATGTTACTACCGACTGCCAACCAGCAACTTGGCCTGAATCGCTGGCGGCTTCCCGTCCTCAGTCACTTCCTCGCCGCGCGCGATCTCTACTCGATCCGCTCGCACCAACGCCGGTGCGACATTCGATTGCAACAACATCGTCGACCCGCGAGAGCGCAACGCATAGCGAGTCGCACCATGGTGGTCGCTAAACAGCCCGTCAGTGACTTCAAATTCAACCACGCTACCTTGCGGTGAATCCGGCTTGGACGTTGGGCCAGCCGCCTTGTTTTGCTCCGCTTTGCCCTGTTCCTCGACTGCCTGCTTCGCTTCAACCGAAAACTGAAACTTCACAACAACCGAAAACGGATGCCGAGCCGCTGGCTCAACCGATACCTTCGATAACGCCACCGGCTGGCCATTGCGAGCCAACTTTAATCGCCCCGCGAACCAATGTTCTTGCAACTCGCCGAACCGCTTAATCGTCGCTAAATCCGTCAAGTGCTCCCCCACCCCAGTACCGACACTTTGATTCGGCACTCCTTTAGGAG